>DASPRM010000060.1 GCA_035624455.1 Terriglobales bacterium | reverse complement strand
CCTGGCAGCGCGGGCGATGCTCGGGCTTGGACGCACCGGCTCTGCGGGCTTGAACGGCAGCGGCGATTATGTGATCGCCTTCTCCACTGCTCCTGAGCTGCGGATCCGGCCCGAGGATGCCTCGCCCCGGCGTATTCCGGTGTTATCGAACGATGCCATGTCTCCGCTGTTCCTGGCGGTCATCGAGGCCACTGAAGAGGCTGTGTACAACTCGCTGTTTCAGGCAACGACCATGACCGGACACGGGCACACGGTCGAGGCACTGCCATTGGATAAAACCATCCAGATACTGAGAAAGTATGGAGCCATCGAGTGAAGCGAAAGCGGTCAGCGATCGCTCCTAGTTCTCACGTGACAGGTTTGGTCGGCCGCGCGTTTTGCTTATTCAGCTTCGCACTTCTGTTGCGGGCAACCGTGGGGACGACGAGGATGACTACTGCGACCGTCTCGCCTGTAGGTCGGGATCCATTAGCGAGTAAGGCTCCAGAGGCACTCGCGTGTCCGGCTATCCTGGAGACAGAGCTACGGCTGCCTCGGTAGTAAGCAGCAAAAAAGTAAAAGTCTCCTGCAAGTAGAGCTGGACCACGCTATCGGTGTGGTTGAGATAGCCGATAGAAGCATCCTGGCCAATGTGAAGTTCGAAATCGCCGCCGCGGGTGGTCATAACGACCGCGCCGGGGATCGCAGGCGCCCAGATGATCTTGTCTTCGACCAATCGCTTGACGTGCTCCAGAACCGGATACCCGTGATCACTGGTCTCGGCCAATGCAGTATAAGCATCGGCGCCAAGCAGCACGGTATAGGGCCCGTTGACGCCGACAAGCCGTAACTGGCTCAGCGCTTGGGCAATGGCCTCCGGATATGCACGTACGTCGCCGGGCAGCGTTCTTTTCGGGTTGCTCGTTCCCTGGAAGATGCCCACGATCCCGGCAGCGCTATAGCCCGAAAATATGGCACCGTCCTCAGCAAAGGCTAGCCGGCGCGCCGCGATCTTGGCTGGTCCCCAGTCGGCATCGTTTGCGCCACGATCAACGTCGTCGATCGTCTGCCGCTGCAGCTCGAATGGAATCCGCAGCTCGACCAGGGCCTTCACCTCCCGTTGGCGAGCCAGGATTCCGTCCCCCGGCGTCTGGATTGCCTGTAGGTGGCCGGTGCCGACAGCGGAGAGGCCCGTACCCGCCGGCCCACGCACATCAATCGCCCGCCGCCCTCCGAGGTGGCGCTTGAACGTACGTGTCATTTCCTCTTCAATCTGGGCCCAGGCGGCGTCGGAAATCGGCGCAAGCTCACGATGCAGGTTATTCATGTTCGACCTCTCCCTTCAGGGAACCGACACGCAACGACCCATTGCTCTCATGCCCCTTGGCCGGCGCGGGCTCCGCCGGCGACACGGCAGGTGGAACCGCGACTGCATCTCCCTCTTCGGTTATGTCGTCCAGAAATGTCGCCGTCGGCACGAAGAAAAGATTCCCGCTGACGGCGCGGCTGAAGTCGAGCAGGCGGTCATAGTTGCCAGGCGGCCGCCCGACAAACATGTTTTCAAGCATCTGCTCAATGGTGCGGGGCGAACGGCTGTAGCCAATGAAATAGGTCCCAAATTCAGCAGAGCCGGGACGCCCGAACGGCATGTTATCGCGCAGGATTTTGATCTCCTTGCCATTCTCAACGATGGTCGTAAGTGCGTTGTGGGCTGACGTGGGCTTAACCGAATCATCCAATTCTATGTCGGACAGTTTTGTGCGCCCGATGATTCGTTCCTGTGCCTCAGTGGACAAAGTGTTCCATCCGGCGAGATCGTGCAGGTACTTCTGCACGATCACATAGCTTCCGCCGGCGAAGGTTGTATCTTCGTCCCCGATTAGGGCGGCCTCCGCCGCGTCATCGCCCCTGGGATTCTCAGTTCCATCAACAAAGCCTATGAGATCACGGTCATCGAAGTAGCGGAATCCATGTACCTCGTCGGCTGTCGAGACCGCCTCACCGATCCGCGCCATGATCTGTGTCGTCATCTCAAAACATAAATCCATCCGCTTCGCGCGGATGTGGAACAGCAAATCGCCCGGGGTCGAGACGGCATGGCGTCCTCCAGCGCGAATCTCTCGAAACGGATGCAGCTCCGCCGGACGCGGCGCGCCGAAAAGCTGGTCCCAGGCGTCGGACCCAATCCCCATGACGCAGGAGAGCCCGGCTTCAATGTCGCGGAATTCAACCGCCCGAAATATGGCTGCCAGATCAGCGCAGAAGGAGCGAATGACTTTTCGCTTGCCGGAGTCCGGCTGTAGCGTCACGACCAGAAAGATGGCAGCGCGAGTGAGCGGAGTAATGACAGCTTGCGCGACGGCGCGCCTGCCGTCCGCCAGTTGTGGACCGCCGATTGGATTGGTCGCCATCGGAATTTATCTTGTAACCTTGGCCGGTGTTCCGATCGCCAGATGTTGGTACGGTCCTGAATGTCAGCAATGCGTGAGCCACCTTACCATTGCCTTCCGATGAACGTCCACATCTGACGGAGCGCTGGCAAAAAAGCGGAAGAAAAAGGAGCCCTCCTGGTCGAATGCATACTTCTCGCGCGCACGTACAAGGTCTCTAGCAGGAATTACAGCAAGCTGAGCGGCATCGTCGCGGCACAGGCCAGCACACAATCAGATCGATTGCGCGCAATCCAAAAATCCCACCGCGGCCGAAAAGAAAGCCGGGTGGGATCACACTTTGAAGCACTCCTGAGTCTCGATCTACCCCTTGGGTTGGGGCACGATGCGCAGATACGGCCTCGGGGCCTTCCATCCCTGCGGGTAAGACCTCTTCGCCTCTTCGTCCGAGACCGAGCCGGCAATAATCACGTCGTCGCCTTGCTGCCAATTGACCGGGGTTGCCACCTTGTGCTTCGCTGTGAGCTGCAGCGAGTCGATGACGCGCAAGACCTCATCGAAGTTACGGCCGGTGGTCATGGGATAGACGATGATGAGCTTGATCTTCTTGTCAGGGCCCACCACGAAGACATTGCGCACGGTCTGGTTATCGGCGGAAGTTCTGCCTTCACAAGTTCCCTCAAGCGCCGCGGGCAGCATGCCATAGAGCTTCGAGATCTTCAGATCGGTATCCCCGATCATTGGGTAGTTGGGCGCGAATCCTTGGGTCTCTTTGATGTCATTGGACCACTTCTTATGGTTGTCCACCGGATCGACGCTCAGGCCGATGATCTTAGCCTTGCGTTTGTCGAACTCTGGCTTCATTTTTGCCATATAGCCGAGCTCGGTCGTGCACACCGGGGTAAAGTCTTTGGGATGCGAGAACAAAACCGCCCATGAATCGCCGATCCAGTCGTGGAAACGAATGTGGCCTTCTGTAGTTTCAGCTTCGAAATCGGGAGCAACATCGCCAATCTTGAGAGACATCCAAATCTCCTCCTCCACTGAGAGTGGATAAGCTGGGAATATCGGAAGATGACGGGGAGACCCGGCCCACCCGCGCCGGGCGTCACTTTTGTAAGCGTGCCAGCAGGCAAGGCAACTGTCAACTGTAGCTCGTGTGAGGTTAGCGACCCGGCGCAACGGGCAGTTGAAATAGTCCCATCCTCCGCAAAAGAAGGCAGAAGGCTGGGGCACTACTACTTTTCTTTTCAGGGGGGGCGCAGGGCGAGATGGCTGAAAAAGCAGGGTCCCTCCACACACGATGGGATCGCATCGAGCGATCGCATCGTTTCGTCGGGATGGCAACCGAAGGAGCGGCTCCGCGGCTCGAAACGCAAAGAAGCGTGCCCTGGTGGCTGGTTTGACGCTGCCGATGCACAATACTAGTATTAGGGCGCCAGCCCGGGTGCGATTAATAAGGGGTCAGCCACGCTTCGAGTTCGCGCCGGACTCGGTATTCAGCCGAGGCCCTTCTCATGAAGAAACCTGCCCAAAGCGACCCCGCCAAGAAGAAATCCGCTAAGCAGAGATCTGTTGTTGCGACTGCCGGAAAGGAAGTTGCTCCCGATTCTGCAACCAAACCGCGCCAGTTTCCGATTGTGGGGATTGGCGCGTCCGCCGGAGGATTGGAAGCCTTCTCAGAGTTGCTGCGCCACCTGCCGGAGAAAACCGGGATGGCATTTGTGCTGGTGCAGCACCTGGATCCTACTCACGGAAGCGTTCTGCAGGAAATTCTCGCCCGCACCACCAAGATTCCGGTTACTGAGGTCGCCGACGGAGTTGCCGTCGAGCCGGATCATATTTATGTCATTCCTGCTAACACGGACATGGCGACCACGAACGGAGTGCTGCATCTTGCGGTGCGCCGTCTGACCCGTGGGCAGCATATGCCCATCGATCATTTCTTCCACTCGTTGGCGGATGATCGGGGCGATCAGGCCATCGGTGTGATCCTGTCGGGTACGGCCTCAGACGGCACCGAAGGCTGCACCGCTATCAAGGCGGCTGGGGGAATCACCTTCGCCCAGGATGAAAAGTCCGCCAAGTATGACAGCATGCCCAAAAGCGCTATTCACGCGGGCTGCATCGATTTCGTGCTTCCCCCGAAAGGAATTGCGCAGGAGCTGGCACGGATTGGCCGTCACCCTTACGTGGCACGAGTTCCGTTATCCGAGGAAGATTCCGCCCAAATTGCCGCCAGCACACATCTGGAAACCCTGTTTGCCATGATTCGCGAAGCCACCGGCGTGGATTTCGCCTACTACAAACAAACCACGCTGCAGCGGCGCATCAAGCGACGCATGGTGCTGCACCAGTTGGAGAGTCTCAAACAATACGTACGGTACGTTAGAGAAAACCCGGCCGAACTGGATGAACTTTACCGCGAGATCCTCATCCACGTCACCGGCTTCTTCCGCGACGAAGGAGCCTTTGAAGCGCTGCGCAAGCACGTTTTTCCGGACCTCTTCAAGGAACGCAAGCACGATCCTTTGCCGATCCGAATCTGGGTGCCCGGCTGTTCCACCGGCGAAGAAGTCTATTCGATCGCCATGATTCTGCTGGAGTACATGTGGGAGCAGGGGCGCACTATTCCATTGGCCAGCGCCAGCGCGAAATCGGTGCAGATCTTCGCCACCGACATCAGCGACACTGCCCTGGACCGCGCACGCGCCGGCCTCTACACGGATGCCGGCGTGGCGGAAATTTCTCCCGAACGGCTGAAGCGCTTTTTTGTGCGCTTAGACGGAGGCTACCAGATCAACAAGGCGGTCCGCGATATGTGCATCTTCGCCAAGCAGAACCTGGTGAGGGATCCGCCTTTTTCCAACCTGGACTTGATCAGTTGCCGCAACCTGCTGATTTACCTGGGACCGGTTCTGCAGAAGCGCGTGATTCCGGCGCTCCATTATGCGCTCAAGGCGGGTGGCTATCTGATGCTGGGCGGGTCGGAGAGCCTGGGTGGTTTCACCGAACACTTCAGCCTCACGGATAAGAAGTACAAGATCTACAAGAAAAAGATGACTTCCAGCCGCCTGGTGACTTACTTCACGGCTGCGGATTATTCCCCGCGCCGGCTTGAGGAATACCGACCGCCTAAAAGTAACGGCACCGCAATAAGTATCGACAAAGAGGTGGAGCGAACGCTGGCGAGCCGCTACATCCCCCCTAGTATCGTGGTCAACGAAGACTTGGAGATTATTCAGTTTCGGGGGCGAACCGGGGCTTATCTGGAGCCTGCTGCCGGTCATCCCACCTTCAGCCTCTCCAAGATGGCGCGCGAAGGATTACTGGTGGATCTGCGTACGGCGCTGAGCAAGGCAAAGAAGGAGAACACGGTTGTCCGTAAGGAGGGTGTTCACGTCAGATCGAACGGCGGCACTACAGAGGTGAACCTGGAAATCGTACCCATTCAAGGGCGCGAATCCGGAGAGCGCATGTTTGCCGTGGTCTTCCAGGATGTTGCCCGCGAGGTTCGCAAGCCAGTCGAAAAAAGAATCTCGGAAAAGGAGGCGCGCAAAAAAAGCGGTGTAGTACAGCAGAACGAGAGATTGCAGCGGGAGATAAACCAGCTTCGGGAACAGCTGCAGGCGCTGATCGAGGAGCACGAGACCACGACGGAAGAGTTCAAGGCGGCCAACGAGGAGGTGCTGTCAGCCAATGAGGAATTGCAGAGCACTAATGAGGAACTGGAAACCGCCAAAGAAGAGCTGCAATCGAGCAACGAAGAGCTCACCACTCTCAATGAAGAACTGCAGAACCGCAACGTGGAGCTTAGCCTGGCCAACAACGATCTGCTCAATCTGCTGGCGAACGTAAACATCGCTGTGGTGATGGTGGGCAATGATCTGCGCATTCGCCGCATTACCCCTCCAGCAGAAAAACTGATGAACCTGATTCCCGCCGACATTGGACGGCGGTTGGATGAGATCAAACCGAATGTTCAACTGGAGAATCTGGAAGAGGTTGTCCGCGACACCATGGATCGCGCCATATTGCGTGAGAGTGAGATTCGCGACAAGCAGGGGATCTGGTATGCCATGCGTGTGCGTCCTTACAAAACCTGGGACAGTAAGATCGATGGCGCGGTGATCAGCTTCCAGGATATTGACGCGTTGAAGCGCACGCTCGATCAAACCCGCAGTCTTGCTCAGAACCTGATTGAGAATGCCCGGGAATCGGTGCTGCTGATGGACGCCAGCTTAAGAGTCACTGTTGCCAACCCCTCCTTTTATCATACCTTCCAGGTCTCGCCGGAAGAGACCGAGGGACGTCTGATCTACGAGCTAGGAAATGGCCAGTGGAATATTCCGAAGCTCCGGGAATTGCTGGTGAACATGTTGCAATCGGAGGAGCAGGTACAAGACTTCGAAGTGAGCCACGAGTTTCCAACTCTGGGGTATCGAGTAATGCTGTTGAATGCGCGCAGCATCGAGCCCCAGCCGCAACGGGATCGCATCCTTCTCTCCATTCAAGACATCACCGAGCAGCGGAGACAGCTGGATGACCTAAAGAGACAGGCCGCTTTGCTGGAAATGGCTCGCGAGGCGATCCTGCGACGCGATTTGGAGGGCAAAATCCGCTTCTGGAATAGCGGCGCCGAAGAACTTTATGGCTGGAAAAAGATGGAGGTGCTGGGAAAGAAAACTCATGAAATCCTGCAGACCAGGTTCCCCAGGCCATTCGAAGAGATTCAAACCGAGTTGCTGCGCACCGGACACTGGGAAGGCGAACTCATTCACACCCGCCGTGATGGCGAACACAGAACGGTAGATAGCCGTTGGGCAATTCTCGGCGCCAGCGATGGACACGAGATTTTAGAGATCAACACCGACATTACGCTCCGCCGCCGTTCCGAAGACAGCCTCCGCCAGCTCTCCGCCCGTCTCATTCGTCTGCAGGATGAGGAGCGGCGGCGAATCGCCCGCGACCTGCATGATTCCGCTGGGCAGAAGCTGGCGGCTGCCAAAATGAGCCTGGACACGCTGCTGAAAGATTCTCCCAAGCCTGAGCGGAAAACCGCTCTGCAATCCTCCACCAACCTGGTGGACGAAGCCCTGCAGGAGCTTCGCACCGTGGCCCACTTGCTACACCCGCCGTTGCTGGACGAGGCGGGACTGGTTTCGGCTACGCGCTGGCTGGTGGATGGATTTTCCAAACGCTCGGGATTGGAAGTGGAACTGGTGACCCCTGCCAAGCTTGATCGCCTGCCCGAGGACATCGAGATCGCCTTGTTCAGAACCGTTCAAGAAGCGTTAAACAACATTCGCCGCCACTCCGGCGCCAAGACAGCACGAGTGCAAATCGCTTCCAAGGGGCAGGGAGTGTGGCTGGAGATCAGCGACACTGGAAAGGGGCTTCCTCCGGAAATGCTGTCCGCACCGGGAGCCAACCCCCGCGTGGGAGTGGGAATTCTCGGCATGAGGGAACGCCTGGCGCAATTGGGAGGAACCCTGGAAATATCCTCGAGCAAGAAGGGAACGACAGTCAAAGCTTTCGTTCCAATTTCCGAAAAGTCCTAGCGGAGGCGCTGCGGCTGGGGAAGCCGAATGCTGCGCCTTGGGATGCCGAAAAACTCAATGCGAATTGCCTGGCACCTTCCGTAGAGTGATGGCCTGAAGATCGTTCAGAGCCAGCAGCGCGTCGCGTAATGCGTACTCTTCGGTTCCCCCAAGCCCATTTTGAGTCAGTTCCCTGACGCGCGCGTCAATTGCCGCTCGGGCAGCCTCGATTTTTTGCGCCAGCTGCGTTTGGTCGATCTCCAAAACCGCCGCTTCAAAGAGTCTCCGCCACTCGGGCTTGGATGGGATGTTCTCGCTTCCGACGCCAATCATTGAAGCACTCCACAGATCAAGGTTCTTTTATAACTCAAAAAATCGGGGGGGGGAGCCCAAAAAAAACAGCGTCGGGTATAGTATTGTACGGAGTATAAGAAGTATTCTCCCTAAGTTCCTAGCTAGGGTGCTTCCTATGGAAAATCCGCGATTTGCGTCCGTTACCAGTGCTCATGTCCGGAATGCCGCCAAAATGGTGGCGTCGGGAAACGTCCGTAAGTGGGGAGTCAGAGTGAATCAGCAGGAATATGCGGTACGTCCGCTAATGATCGCTGCAGCGAACCTGGTGCAATCGACGGCTCCGCTGGTCACCCCGATGGACTCCAACTCTCACCAGTGTGCCCGATGGCTGAAGAAGCTTGGGTTTATAATCAAGTACCACGAATCCTCAGAATAGTGGCTCCGGTTGTTGTGCCGGGGCTGATATTGCAAACCATCGAAACTCTGGCCTAAGCACACCCTTCGTCAACATTCACCATAGGAGCATCTGCCCAGCGCGCATAATCACGAACGCAAATTTCAGTTCGCCGGAGATTTTGATCGGACCTCGGCACAAGAAGGCTAGAACGCCCGTAAGGATGGCTATGGAGCAAGACAAAGACACGCAAGAGAAAGACACACTAGAGAAAGAGAATCAAACCACTGCTGAGAAAAAAGCCGCAGTCACCCTTCCCGGGGTGGTGGAAAAAATCATTCCGCCGCTGAGCCCGAAGGAAACTGAGAAAGCACAGATTACTGTGGAAGGCGCCGATCACCTATATCGCGAAATTCGCGTCGACAACATTCTGAAAGACTCTCAGGGCAAAAAGGTTGGCCTGAAGCAAGGGGCGCCGGTTGACGTGACCATTGCGGCTGATCAGGCTGCAATCAAGAAGCGCCCGAAGTCAGAAGAGTCAGACGAGCCTTCAGAACCTTTCTCCAAAAAGAAGTGAGTTGTCCCGCTGCGTTCGGGTTCAGTTTGTAAGCCTTCTGCCCGGATGCCGAATTCCTTAGGTGCACGCTCGATAGCCAGATAGAATGGCGCCAATCCACAGGTTTTTCGATCTAAATTGTCCTCCCCTGCAGGAGATGCCATGCCGTTAGCCAGTAATTTGCCTCCTCGCCGCCTGGGTGTGCAGGTGCAGAGGCAGGAAGATGCCACGATTGTCAGGTGTCGGGGTAATCTCACGGCCGAAGTCACTGATTCTTTCCGGGAAGAGATCAAAGCACTGATCGCGCCAGGCAAGTGCCTGGTGCTCGATCTGACGGAAGTGCGTCGCATGGACAGCTCGGGCCTGGGGACGGTGGTGAAGCTTTATGTCTCTGCGAGAAAGGCCGGCTGCGATCTGCGGCTGATCAACTTCAACAAGCAGGTGCGGCAACTGCTGGGACTTACGAATCTGCTGGCTGTCTTCGAAGCCTGCGGCGAATTTCGCATCCGGCTGCCCTAAGCAAAAACTATAATCGGGTGAATTGTAATCGCGTAATCGGTATTTATTTGCACGCCGTCGCTCAATAACGGCAAGTCGCCTGACGAAAGCGAAATACATAGATGCTTCGCCCGACCGCGCCGGCTCAGCACGACGCAGATTTGCTGATTACGATTCAGCCGCCTCCAACTTTATTGTTAACCACTTTCCCGCTTGCAATTTACTGAATGCGCTCGAAAACGTAGTTCTCTGCCGTCAACGCCAGCAACAATTCTTCCACGTGCTCGGCGCCGCGCGTTTCCATGGTCAAATCAATGGCGGTGTCGCCAATATTGACGCCGAAATAAGCGCGGTCGTAGGAAGTCTCGACAATATTCGCGCGATGATGCGCCAACACTCCGGTGAGGCGATGAAGCGCTCCGGGGTAGTCGGGCAAATGGATCCGCAAGCGAATCAGGCGGCCATCCTTAACCAAGCCGCGCTCGATGATGCGGGAGAGGATGGAGACATCCAGATTGCCACCTGAGATGATAGCCGCCACGCGCTTACCCGCACACGCTGCCTTGTGATAGACCAGTGCGGCTACGGCTGCAGCGCCAGCACCTTCCACGAGGGTCTTCTCCCGTTCCAGGAGCAAAAGGATCGCATTGGCGATCTCCTCTTCCTCTACCGTGACGATCTCGTCCACATACTTTTGCACCATAGGAAAAGTGCGGTCACCAGCTCGCCGGACGGCGATGCCATCGGCGAGGGTGTAAGAAACCGGCAGCGTGACTGGCCGACTCTCGGCGAGTGCGGCCTTCATCGATGCAAGCCTTGCGGTTTGGACTCCGATGACACGAATTCGAGGATTGCTTTCCTTCAAAACGCAGGCCAGTCCCGCAATCAGACCGCCGCCTCCCACTGAAGTCACGACCGCTTCGAGACCAGGAACCTGCTCCAGCAATTCCAGACCGATGGTTCCCTGGCCGGCGATGACGGCATCGTCATCGAACGGATGTATGAAGGTAAGGCCAAGTTCGGCGGAGCGGCGGCGGGCCTCGTCGCAAGCCTCGTCATAGTTTGCCCCATGGAGGACAACCTCTGCCCCGAAGCGCCGGGTGGACATCACCTTATTTAGGGGGGTGGGAAGCGGCATACAGATCTGCGCCGGGATTCCCCGCTTGGTTGCGTGATAGGACACCGCCTGTGCGTGATTGCCCGCAGAAGCAGCGATCAGCCCTCGCCCTACCTCCTCCGGCGTGAGGTTCAGGATTTTGTTGAGCGCCCCGCGCTCCTTATAGGAGCCGGTCATCTGCAGATTTTCATATTTCAGAAAGAGCTGGGTATCGGTAAGTTGCGAGAAGGGGTCGGAAAGCGCGCAGCGCGAAACGAACACCGAATCTCGAATTTGCGTGCAGGCTCTCCTGACGTCGTCCGCGGTGATCATCGCAAGCCTCAAATATGGCCATCACTCTGCATAATCAAAGGCTTAGGCTGAGATTAGGCAAAATACAAACTGCTGCGTGGATTGAGCATACATGATGCCTCAGCCTAAAGCTAAATCTGGGTTCTGACGCGATGTACACATTTCGAGGCTACCTTTTGAGGCAGGAAGCCGTGACGAATCGAGACGCGCTTCATCAACTCGTCTACAAATCTCTGTATGTGCCTTCTGAAGAATTCCAATTCCGGTAGGTTCTCCCAGTGGCACTCTGGGATAAGTGGTTCAATGAGGATGGTCGTGCTGCTGGCAAGGCAATTGCACCGCCATCAGTGAGGATGGGGTTGAAACAGATCTTCTGTCAGCCCCGAAAAACGGTGCATATGAAACGTGTATTTCGACCAACCCCGGAGCAGATGAAGAAGATCGTCAGCTTGCGCGAGATGGGCATCACGGCGGCGAATGTTGCGCAGAGATTTGGGGTGCGCCGAGCGGTGATCAGCAAGATCGTAAGCGAATACCGCGCGGCCCTTGAAGCCCAGTCCGCGACTAAGGGTGAAAGCCGTACTTAGAATCCGCGGACTCCGGTCCGCGTCACAGGTCAGAGGATAGGTTTTTCTGCGACACAAACGCGTGACATTGTCCCTTTCCTTCCAGCGCAACAGTTATTTTCAACCTTTGTAAAACTCCAGCGCAGCAGTCTCCGAAAGCCACAGGATTCACAACTCGCAGCAAACCGCTGGTAGCGGGAACGGGACCATTCCGCAGAGTCTCCCAGCACAGCTTCTCCGATCGGTGAAGCCCCTTCCGGCATTTCAATCTGTAAATCGTCAAGATCGTCGAAAACCCAGGGCCGCAGGCTGAAGACGAGAACAGGAAAGTGAAAGGCCGCTTTCCTGAGAAAGCGGCCTTTTTGAGTAGTCTTGATCGCTTTTCGCTCAGCTACTACGGGATGTAGTAGCGCAGCGAAGTGTAGACCTGGTTCTCGCTTCCAGAAGGTGCGCCACCTACACCACGCCACAGGGAGCGGTTGCTGTAGGAATACTGCACGCCCATCTGCACGGTTCCCGCCGGTCCACGGTAGAAGCGGTACCAGAACCCTGGGGAGAGTTCGTAGGCATAGCGGGTCTGGTTTCCGCAGGCCGGTGAGGCAGTGCTGGTCATCTCCACTCCGCAGCCGGTGTTGTTGATCGTGGGGGCACCGTATCCAACGTTAGCAGTTGTGGCCGGCGCTACCACCGGCGAAATGGTCGTGAATACGCGCTGGTAATACTCGTAGCCGCCGTAGAAGTAGATATCGAGTTTCTTGCCGACGTGAGCCTCAGGTCCGAGCAGGGCATGGTAGGCACGAACCGGGCGAACAGTGCCGTCCGGCCGCAACGTTACGTCGAAGCCGCCACCGGAGCCGTAGCGCCCAATGCCATTGCCGAAGAGACCCTCGGCGATGAAATCAAGCTTCGTCTTTACAAGGGGTAAAATCGCTGCTGCGCCAAGGCCACCGCCGGTATTGGTGTCGCTGTGACCATTGAAGCGGTCGCGGAAGAAGCGTGCCATTCCCTTGATTTCCCAGTGTCCCCAGCCCGGCTCAAAGACAAGCTTCCCCATAACGTCGGGAGCAACGTTGGTAGAAACTCCGTTGGCGCCCGGTGTATTGCTGAGAACAAACAGCCCGTTCGGCGACTGTGCATTGGGGCTGGTATTGAAGCCGAAAACCGGTGGAATACTGCCGGCGGCTCCTGTTCCCACGCCTGGAATGGTAACTCCATTGACGTTGACGACGGTTTGCGGTTCCTCAATAGAGAAAGCCGCCCACGTCTTGTTGTGGAAGTTCTTGGTCAGGCGGAATCCCGGCTGACGAGCCCAGTCATAACCGATCATGTACTGAGCGTTGATGGTCATGGGCAGAAATTCGGAACGGGGAGCCAGGCCTCTGCGGTTCAGAGTGAATAAGGTCCACTGCTGGCCGCCAACGATCGACACGCCGTTGGCAAACTCCACCTGTCCCCACAACTGACGCTGGCGCAGGTTGAAGCTGTTGCTCTGGTTCTCATTGGCGGTGGGAGCGGCGCCCAGAAAGTCCATTTCCCAGTAGCCGCTGGCCTTCGTGGTTCCGACCTTCCCTTCAGCCAAAACCGACAAGCGCGACTGGCGAGCGTCAAAGCGAAACTCGCTCAGGTTCGCGTTGGTGGTTCCATCGAGCGGAATGTTGAAATCACCCGAGGCGCTGTTGACGCTGGCATTTTCATTCCGCGTCCGGTAAACGGTTGCGAATTCGATGAAGCCGCCCGGGGTAATGGTGATTCCCTTGTAATGAATCGCTGCCGGCGACTCCATGTCGCGAATTGTCTTTTGCGTCTCCTGCAGCGACAAAGCCGTGCTGGTGCTGTTGGCTTTAAGGTCAGCCACATCAGCCTGCAGAGCAGTCAGATCGACCGGCTTTTGCCCAGCCGATGCTGCTGCAGCCGCCTCCGCACTTGCCTGAGCAGCACTGGCCGCGCTCTGCGCCGCGCCGGCCTGCTGTTGTGCCTGCTGCAGAACCTGATCGCGTCGTTGGACTTCCCGCCGCAATTCTTCGATCTGCCGCTGTTGGGCTTCGAGCGCTTCTCTGAGTTGCTGGACTTCCGCAGAGATGCTCTTTGCCGGTTTCTTCGCCGGAGCTGCTTGTGGATCAGGCGGATCTCCAATGGCAAATGCTCCGGTCACTAACGCAAACGAGAGCACACAAACCATTCCTCGCTTCATTGCCTCTCCTGAATAGACGTAGATTGCTGGGCTAAACTCTGCCCTTGGGTGCAGACAGATTTCGGGTCGGCGCGATGCTAGAGAAGCAATGTTAAAGTCATATGAACGTCGCATGAATATGCGGTTAACGACCAGAATGGAACCGCGATTCACATCGTCTCATCATTTCGATTCAGGAAAGCAGGATGAAACATTCGCGCTCTGCTCGATGGAAGCTGATTGCTGGACTACTGGTGTGTATGTTGTTCTGCCGATCTGCCCGAGCGGAAGAAATACTGGTTGCCGCCGCCTCCGATCTGAATTTCGTACTGCTGAAAATCGCTGAACGATTCGAGCGTGAGACCGGCAATCAGGTAAAGATCTCCTTCGGCTCTTCCGGCAATTTCTATGCGCAAATACAAAGCGGTGCTCCGTTCGACGTGTTCTTCTCCGCCGACGTTGATTTTCCCAGGAAGCTGGAAGCAGCGGGTCTGGTTCAGAGTGGAAGTTTTTACGAATACGCGAGCGGAAAGATCGTTCTGTGGGTGAGGAATGAATCGAAGCTCGATTTGTCGCGTGGTCTGACTGTGCTCGAGGACGCTTCCGTCCGCAAGATTGCCATTGCCAACCCGCAGCATGCTCCGTACGGACGAGCAGCGGTTGCGGCGCTCGAGAGCACTCATCTCTACGACACGGTGAAAAGCAGATTGGTATTCGGAGAAAACATTTCCCAAGCCTTTCAGCTGGTGAATACGGGCAATGCTGATGTGGGAATCATTGCTCTCTCGCTGGTCAAAGCGCCGGCGATGGAAAAAACCGGCAGGTACTACGAAATCTCAAGCGCCGACTATCCGCCGATCCGGCAGGGAGTGGTTGCGCTCAAACTTGGCGCGAAGAAACCTACAGCGCGAGCGTTCGTGGAATTTCTGAAGCGTCCGGAGATCATCGCGCTCTTGCGCGAGTATGGGTTCGAGGTGGATCGACAGTAAGAGTCGGTCGAGACTGCGTGGCGATCTCCCATTCAGCAAACTACCCTACTCAAGCCAGAAGAAGGCTTGAGTGGGCCACCCGACCGTTTATGTCGAGGCGAAGCCTCGACTGGCTTTAGTTCTGGCACCTGGGCGCGAGCGCCCAGGTGCCGCCTGATTCAGTTCCCCAGCACCTGTATTTCGGCAGCCGAGGTGAACGGCCCGCCATTGGCCTCGCTATCCGCTTCCAGCAGGATGAACCGGCCCGGAGCGGCCGTGAAGGTCACCTTCACCGGGTTAGCGCTGGTCGGGTCGGTAATGAGGACTCCGCTGGTTACTTGCGTAAAGTTCACGCCATCGGTGCTCACGAACAACTTGAATGCAGCGATCTTGCCGCGTTTTATCAAGTCCTGGCGCGGCGTGTAGATCATGCCAGACACGTTGTAAGTAGCTCCCATATCGATCGTGATCTTGTGCGGCAAGGGGGCGATGGTTCCACACCATTGTGACTCCCAGATTGTAGAAGTCTTCCCGTCAAAGGCGTTGGTCGCGGGAGAATTGGCGCAACTTGTCTCCTGGCTATCAACGGAGACCAGCTTCCAGTTGGTTTGCGGAATGATCCCAGGAGGTCCAGGAGGCAATGCCGTCACCGTCAGGGAGACGGTTACGGTGTGAGTGATGCCGCCACCGCTCGCGCTTACTGTCACATTCACCGGCCCGGTGGTCGCACCCGGCGCGGCGTTGAAAGTCAGGGTTGAGCTTCCACCGCCCGGTGCAGCAATCGCACCCGGATTGAAGCTAGCGGTAACACCTGTCGGCAAAGCCGATGTCACGGATAGCGAGACCGCAGCATTGAACCCGCCGCTCAAGCTTGTGCTGATGGTGGTCGAGCCGGAGCTATTCTGCAGAACGGTGACGCTGCCAGGATTCGCTCCCACGGTAAAGTCGCCCGGACTGATGTTGCTAACCGTGTACTGCGCGCTGGCGGAACCAGTCAGGCTGGAGTCGCTGGCGCTGGTTGCCGTCCCGGTTACGGGATAGAAGTTGTTCGTGGCGCTCGCAGGTGACGAGACCTGCAGCGTGGTTGATCCCGTCACTCCCGGAGCCAACGTCAGAGACCCCGTGCCCAGAGAGGCTGCGGACCAGCCGGCTGGAACGCTGGCGGAAAGGTTAAACGTGGTGGAACTGCAGGCTGCGGTGTCGTTGTTCTTGACCGACAAGGTGAACGTAACCGGAGTACCTGCTTGCACGCCTTGAGACTGATGTGGAGTGAGGTCCACGCTCGGCCCGACGTGCACGCACGCGCCTGTCGCCTGTTGCAGGACATTGATTTCGGCTGCCGAGGCGAAGTAGCCGCTACTACCCACGTCGCTCAGGGCGCGTAACCGCACGTGCGTGGCTTGTACAGGATTGAAGTCGATTTCCTCCTCGGGAGGAGGCGGACTGCCAGACTTGTCGTGTTGGAACGCGCCACTGGCAGCAATGGTGTAGTGGATCCCATCCGGGCTGGTGTAGATCTCGAAAGCAAGGATGTTGCCTCGTGTCCTGCCGTCCGATCTTGGCCTGTAACGGAGGCCAACCACGTTATAGGTTCCTCCCAAGTCGATGTCGATATAATGAGGCAGCGGCGAGAGGTTCGGGCAGAACGAAGCTTCCCAGACGGTCCCTGTGTTGCCATCAATTGCGTTGCTTGCCGGAGAGTTGGTTCCGCAACCCGCTTGCTCGCTGTCTGCGGTGGCCTTGAAGCCGCTCTGCGGAATCAGAATCGGGTTCACATTCGGCGGAGGCGGAGTGGGCGCGGTGATGTTCAGGGTCACATTCGTGCTGGTGGATTGCCCACCACCGCCTGCGGCCACCTGGACCGTCCATGAACCGGTAGGTGCATTAGCACCTACCACAAACGACAGAGTGGAATTGCCCGAACCCGGTGCCCCAATCGAAGTCGGACTGAACGTAGCTGTGACCCCTTGCGGCGCACCGATTTGTTGCAGCGTCACGACCGCATTGAATCCTCCACTGCCGGTGACCGTGATGGTCGTCGAGCCCGTGTTGCCCTGAATCACATTTACCGTGGAAGGCGAAGCGGAAACTGAGAGACCAGGATTGCCGACCGTGTAGGTAGCGTTCCCGGTTCCCGCAAACCCGCCATTCGTTGCCGTGGCTGACACATTGTATGAGCCCAAGGCAGCATTGCCGGGCGAAGTCACGTTCAGCGTCACGCTGGTGCTTCCTCCGGGGGAGAGCGTTACTGAGTTGCCGCCGGAGAAGTTCGCGCTGAATCCTGCCTGAACGTTTGCCGAAAGGGCATAGGTTGCAGACGAGCAGGGTGCGCTGTCGTTGTCAGTGATGGTGACGCTGTAAGGTACAGCCGCTCCTGCACCCACCACAGGATTCGACGGAGAGATTCCCACGGTTGGATTGTGCTGCGTGCAAACCGGGCCGGATAGCGTAACTTTCACTGACGCGGTCGTGCCGTCGGCAGAGTTGGTGGTGATAGTGACGCCGGCGCCGCTATCGGTGAACGTTTGTCCTGGCAACAAGGCCGCGTCGTTGAACCATGCGGTAGCCGGATTGGCGTCCAGCAAGTCCGTGCTGTTCAGATCGAGTGGCACGGAATGATGAATCAGGACGCCTTTAGCAGCACTGGGATAGGCGGAGATGGGGGAATCAAAGCCTACGCCCTGCCGGTAGCAAACATAATAAAAAGATGGATTGCCCGTCGCGGGATCGTTGCCGGCAGGAATCTCCAGCACTCGTATCCCCGGTGTACCTGGAGCGCTGGCGTAGGGGATTAATGTAAACGTGCCGGTACTCTGCGCTTTTGTAAGGGATGCACCCAGCCAGCCCAACCTCTCCTTCTGTGGTCCGTTGTAGTGCATGGGGTTGGTGTTGCCCATCGCGTCGAATAGATCGCCATAATCCTGCACCGTGCAGTTGTTGCCGATGGTCGTTCCATTGCAACTTTCAGCGTGGGAGTGCATCAAGCCCAGGCCGTGTCCGAATTCGTGCGCCAGAGCCAGCAAGTTCGTTCTCACATCGACGTTGACCCAGGCCCGGCTGGGGCTCCCGCCGATGGTCGAAGCACCTTCCCACGAGCACGCCTGAACCGGCGGGGCGGCGTAGATGATGTGCTTGTAATTGGCGAGATTGGCGCCATGGCTGGTTGCGGCGGCATCAGCGAGCGTTTGAATCTGGTTGAAGTCGCAGGCGGTGCTGTTGACAGCAATGGTGAACCAGCCGAAGACGTCACCGGTCACCGAGGCCTGGTTCAGCGAATTTTCTTTGATGAAATTATTCAGAGTGGTAAAGAACGCTGCTGTGGCATCGGCCACGCTGTAGGGTTGATTGTTGGGAAAGTCCTGATAGTTGACCAGGATCACGACTGTGGATTGGGCGCCAAGGGTTCCGGGAAGAGGAATGGAAGGCGCTGCGACTGGCGTCTGAACAAAATTTCCACCGCCAGCCTGCAAGAACAGGATGTCGCCGACACGTGTGCCCCGGGCCTGAACGGCAGCGCCCGTCGTTGCCAGCGGCGGGTCGGAAGCAAACTGCAATTCGACGCTCGACTGTCCCGTGTTCACGAAATATCGCGTGCGATAACTCTCGTGAGAAAACTCTTCTACTAATTCCAGCGTGCCTTTGACGGCTGAAGAGGCTTCAACCGCCGGCTGCGCCAGAGTTGCAGCTTCGCCAGGCGGGTTCAGACGAAATGCATTCGGGAGTGAACTGGCGGCCAATTGGGCATTGGCGGAAATGGCCAGCGTCAGCAGAAATACTACGAGCACGGACAGAATTGCTGTCCAGGGTAGGAGAAAGCGATGAGCACGCATGTCGAGCTCCTGAAGGTTGCGCGCCTGTGGGCAGCGTTTGAGGCCGGGCCACCTTTCGCTACCGGAAAACCGCCGCAAAACCTGACGCCGGGCGTGCAAACCTGAAAATTTTTTCGAAGCGCCTTTACCAATTCGCGGAGTGTTCTCCCGGCAACTAGTCAGCCAGCCGGTCTGACATGCGAGTCGTCGCGCGACTGCTCCTGGGAGGGCTCCGCCTGCACTGCTTAGCCGAAATGCTGGCGTAGATACTACTGCTGTCTTGGGGCGATGAAACTAAACCACTTGCTGGTATTTGGCAGTAGCCGAAAGGATTAACCTGCAGGAGGAAGCGGGTGACGACGAGTGCGGTGATCCGGCAGAGGCGACATCCTGTGCGCAGTCACAGAACACGGACGAATGATGGGATGCGCAAGAGCCGAATGTCCGTCGCGGCGTTAAATCAACCTTTGAGGCTATGGTTTCGTCTGTAATAGAATCACGCGCTGTCAGTGACGCGCCAGTTGGGAATATCAAAGCGCAGTCTGCTGGGAGAACTTTCGTGCCTCATGCTGATGACGCCCTTCTCGATCGCCACGAACGGGCCCTCGCACTGCGCACTGTCGGCGGACTACTGCTGGTAGTCGACTTCGTGCTGATCGTCTTTATTCCTTCCGACTGGCAGGTGGGTTCCACGATGTGGTTATGGTGGACCGGCATTCAAGCAGTGCTGGGAGCAGTGCTGGTGGGAGTAGGGCATATTCAGGAACAGAAAATCAAATCGTAACGCGTCCCGCTTCCTTCGATCGATCTCCACGTCTAGCACAGAGACATTGTCAATCTCGCGCAAGAGGCTTGCAGTTAATTCACTCTCGTCATCACGAGCGGCCGCAGGCCGCGAGGGACCTCTCCAGCCACGTATCCTGCTGCCGCTATGCTGTCGTCATTTCTGCGAGCTTTGGAGCAGATCCCTCCCTTCGCCAGGAAGTTCCTTGCACTCACCTGCACCGATGTTTCCTTCGTAACCACCAGTAGTTACTAAGCCATTACGTTTCAATTGCTTGAGTCATGAACAACACGGCATGACTGTGCCCAAAAGCCGCAAACATTTTCACACCACATGTGAAAGGAATCGCGCATTCCTGCCCGTAAGGTCGGCACGCACAATCGCTTGCCGAGATAGGGCTTTTTGGGCCGTGGCGTGATCTATGTCTGGCTGGTTACCGAACCCAAAGGAATCTGGCCAATGTATCGAACCTGGTTGATTGTTCTGCTGTGCTGCTTTGTCTTTTGCGCTGCCAATGTGTTCGCAGATAGTACCCTGCCTGCCACTCTGTCGGGGGTAGGATCGAATACCCAGGGTGGCGTCTACGTTTATCCCTATTACCTCACTGTCAACGGAACCAAATACACCGTCGCTTGCGACGATTACTCGCATCATGTTTCGGTTGGGGAATCGTGGAACGTCTGGGTATCTACGATTCCCGGCTTGCAGCATGTGGAATTCAGCAGTGGTACAAACGGACTGAGTGAACTGCGTGCTTATGAAGAAGCGGCCTGGCTGTTCGACCAATTTGCCACACACTCGGGTCAGGCAGGCGACATCAACTTTGCCATCTGGGGGATCTTTGATGCGAATGTACTTCCCGGTGGCAGCGAGTACCACTCCAACGCCTATACGTCCGGAGCCACCCAATGGCGCTACCTGGCGGATCATGCGAACCTGACGAACTACGACTTCTCTGAATTCCGTATTTACACACCTGATGGTGATCCGAACTGTAAGGATTATCCCCAGGAGTACATCGGCAAAGTCCCCGAACCGGCAAGCTTACTGCTGCTGGGTACGGGTGCCTTCGGTCTTGTAGGTGTGATCCGCAGGAGAATCGGCCGCTGATCGGCACCTCAAGTAGCAGTGAAAAGCCGCCCCGGGGCGGCTTTTCGCTTTTCTAAAATGATGGTGTGGCGCGGGCGCTCTCGCTCGCGTTCTTCGCCTTCTACGTCTCGGTCTTCCCCCCAGTTCCCACGAGTCTCTGCAGCGACCACGTCGCGTGCTCCGCCACAGATTTATCTGAGTCGTTTGCCAACTCTTCCAATAGCGGAAGATATCGCCGATCCCCACTATTTCCCATGGCGATGACTGCATTGCGGCGCAGGCCGCTCCGTTTGGCGCGCTTCACGGGTGAGCCGCGAAAGGTGTTGCGATATTGTTCCTCGCTGATCGTGGCAAGCCAGTCGAGAGCTGGATTGAGCAATTCTGGGCGTGGCTGAAACTGAGCTGCCTCAGTGGTTGGCGCTTTGCGATTCCATGGACAGACATCCTGGCAGATGTCGCAACCAAACACATGACGTCCCATGGCGCTTCGCAGTTCTTCGGGAATGGCGCCACGTTTTTCAATCGTGAGGTAGGAGATGCAGCGCGCCGCATCAAGCTGGTAGGGAGCCACAAACGCATCGGTGGGGCAGGCGTCGATGCAGCGAGTGCAGCTTCCACAGCGATCGGGCGCCGGAAGATCGGACTCGAGTTCGAGCGAGATCAAGATAACTCCCAGAAATAACCACGAGCCGAGGCGTTGGTTAATCACGCAGGTGTTCTTGCCTATCCAGCCAACCCCAGCATACTTGGCGTACACGCGCTCGACCAGGGGGCCGGTATCGACGTAGCAGCGAATCTCGGCATGGGCGGAAATCTGGGTTCGCAGCTGCTCCTCGATTTTGCGCAGGCGATCCATGACAGCGCCGTGATAATCATGCCGAGACCAGGCGTAACGGGAGATCCAGCCGCGTGTAGGATCGTGCTGCGTTGTGGAGTACGGTTCGGCGGTGTTGTAGTTGGTGGCGCAGACGATCACCGAGCGTGCCCAAGGCGCTACGTGCCGAAGCGAGGCTCGCTTCAGATCGCCAGACTCGGTACGGGACTCGAGATAGCGCATCTCGCCGGCGTGACCGTCAGCGATCCATTCCGGGAAGTACTCCAGCTCGGTAAATTCCCGCACTGCGGCCACGCCCGCCACTTCGAACCCGGCCTCGGCTGCGGCTTGCTTGACCCAGAACGAAAGTGAACTCACGGCTGGCAACAATCACCCCGGTAGATGAGTTTCATTATCGCCGAAAGCGGGCTCCTGCGCGGCTGCCCCACTTTTTAGCCGTCCTTTGGCTCGGGTGGATGGTCCAGGCCTCTTGGCACTGCTCAGTATGCAGCCTTCCTGTGCAGCATCACTTGCGCCTGTGATCGAGAACACAGCCACCAGTGCCGCGCTCACGGCATTGTTCCTAGCGGGGTTGGAATCCTCATCTTCTGCCCGGTTTGCGTTTCACGTGGGCTGCACGAGGCTACAACCGTCAGACCGCTGCTGACAGGGAGGCGCAGGATGCTGCAACGCCGCCAGCGCTATCGTATTGACAAGGAGAAGCCTTCGAAGCAGGACGCGCAGTCGCGGGTGTCGAACTTCGAGGAAGTCTACCAGGGCTATACGCCCGAATTGGCGATTCAGCAGGCGCAACGCTGTCTATATTGCGACCATGCGCCCTGTGCGAAAGGCTGCCCTCTGCACAACGACATCCCGGCGGCTATGTTTCTGCTGGGGCAGGGCGATTTTGTCGGCGCTGCACTCAAGTTCATCGAGAACTCCAACTTTCCTGACGTCTGCGGCCGCATCTGCCCGCAGGAAAAACAGTGCGAAGGCGCATGTGTTTTGGCGGCGCGCGATGCATCCGTCTGTATCGGGAAATTAGAAGCCTTCGTTGTCGATTACGTACGCAAGAACTTCGGCTACCCGCATCGGGAAACAGCGCCTGCCACGGGGATGAAGGTTGCGGTGGTGGGTGCGGGGCCAGCAGGGCTTGCTGTAGCGGAGGAACTTGCGGTCAAGGGTCACGCAGTAACGGTGTTTGATATGTGGCCATATCCTGGCGGACTGCTGCTCTATGGCATTCCGAATTTCAAACTGAATAAGGAAATCGTGTTCTCCAAGATACAGGCGCTGGAAAGGCTGGGGATCAAGTTTGTCTGCAACTACCGCGTAGGCAAAGACCATCCGGTGGACGATCTGCTCAAGACGCAGGGCTTCGATCTGGTGTTCCTTGGATACGGCGCCATCAAGGGCAGTGTGATGAAAATTCCCGGCGAGGATGAACTCAAGAATATCTATCAGGCGACCGAATACCTGGTGCGCGGCAACCTGCCACGCGAGCTGCTTCCCGAATACTGGCAGGATTCCGACAATCCCAAGCCGCACGCCGGCAAGGTAACAGTGGTCGTGGGAGGTGGCGACACGGCGATGGATTGCGTGCGCACCGCCCGCCGCCTCGATCCGAATACTCACGTGATGTGCATGTACCGGCGCACGGAAGCCGAGATGCCTGGCCGCATGGAAGAACGCATCCACGCGCGCGAGGAAGGCGTGCAGTTTGAATGGCTGACGGCTCCCGTCAAGTTCATCGGCGATGAGAATGGCTTTGTGAAGGCGGCCGAGTGCATTCGCATGAGACTGGGAGAGCCAGACGCGAAGGGGCGTCGCTCGCCGGTGCCGATCGAGGGCTCGAACTTCGTGGTTGAGTGCGATACCGTGGCGCTGGCGATCGGTTACAACCCGGAAGTCGAGATTCCTGAGACCACCGATAACCTGAAGACCACAAAATGGGGCACGGTGCTGGTGGAATCGGAGGAAACCGGCCGCACTTCGCGCGAGGACATCTACGCCGCCGGGGACAATGTGCGCGGCGCCGATCTGGTAGTGACGGCCGTGGGCGCAGCTCGCAACGCAGCTGCCGATATGGACAAAAAGCTGATGGCGATGAAAGCGAAGCGTCAGGAACGAGCACAGGCAGCGTGCTGAATCACTTCAATGAGGCGGCCTAGTGGTGTGAGATGCGGGCTGCCAGGTCGCTGAGGATGTATTCGTGCTCGGTGGCTACTCCGAGTCGTTCAAAGTACCGCCAGTACCATACCGGATAGAGATGAGAAGTGATCGTGGTGGTGCGAGTAATTGCTGTTCCACGCTCTACTCTTTCCAACTCATATGCGGCACTTTCGAAACCAAGCCAATGTCGACCCGGCATGTTCGTGCGGTCGATGAGTAGCCTCATCTCCCGTGGAGGCTCCCAAGCAACGACGGTTTCTTCGATGTATCCATTCTCAAAGTAGCAAGTACGTTTAGCTCCCACACCCCCGGGCCGCTGGAATGCGCAACGGACCGGGATAGGAAGACCCACGTGCATCATCCATGGCCGCTTGGCGTGAATACTGTCGATGGAGAGAATGTCGCGCCAGACTTCTTCGGGTTTAGCCTGAAGCGTGATGCTACTAGAGATGGTCTCGTACCGAGGGCGTTGTAGCGAATTCTGTTCCGCACCCTGGCCGGCCAGGATTGTGAGCGGGATAAGCGCCAGCATCAGGCCTGCGCCGGCAGACGGCCGATGCATGCGGTCGAGAATGTATTTGCGAAAGAGAAAACCAAAGAGTACTCCAAACAAAAGCCCAGCCAGCAGCAAGGGAAAAGCTAGTAGGGCACACAGAATACCTTCGAGGCGAAATACAACCAGAATGACAAGGCTCACTGCCGCCGAAATTACAGCGGCAACTGAAGCGGCGTGCGCGGGCGACGTCACCAGGGCCGTCGCGAACCCAGCGGCGAAAGGGATCAGTAGAAACACTGTGCTCCCCATGCCTTGGCCCGCTCTGGTGCTGACGAAGAAGAAGCAGGCTAGACCTACAAGGGTGCCGGTGCCAACTCCGACTAGAATACCCTTGAAGATGATGCGACGTTTCTCTTCCAATATGTTCACCCCGTGGAAGAGTCACGATAACACGGTAAGTGTGGGTAAGAGTCAGGCGTCATCGCAATTCCGCTTCCCTTGCTGGCATAATCTTGCATCCACACTCCGATCCGCCAGATGAAGCTTAACCGCCGTGAAGCCATGAAGCTTGCTATATCGGGCGCGGTGGGACTGGCTGCGAAATCTTCCTTCCTGTCATCACAGGCAGCCGGCCCCTTCCTCTCCCGCCGCCCTGAGCCCGCGAAGCGCAACTTCACCAGTCCCGCGGTTGAAGCCAAAATCGCCGAGCTCAAGCATTTTCTCGGAGACACCGAACTCGCCTGGCTGTTTGAGAACTGTTTTCCCAACACGCTCGACACCACGGTTCGCGCCGGAACTCTCGATGGCAAGCCCGACACGTTCGTGATCACCGGCGACATTCCCGCCATGTGGTTGCGGGATTCGAGCGCCCAGGTCTGGCCTTATGTACCGCTCGCCAGGGAAGACCCGCAACTCCGGCGCCTGTTGGCGGGAGTGATTCATCGCCAGACGCATTCGATCCTGATCGATCCCTACGCCAACGCCTTCAACTATGACCGGGAAAGCAGCGAGTTCGCTCACGACCTCACCGACATGAAGCCTGAACTGCACGAGCGCAAGTGGGAGATCGATTCCCTTTGTTATCCCATTCGTCTGGCGCACGGATACTGGAAGACGACGGGAGACCTAGCGCCGTTTGATGCGAAGTGGCGCGATGCAATGCGCCTGGTGATTCAAACTTTCCGCGAGCAGCAGCGGTTCCGCAGTCTGGGCCCCTATTCGTTTCGCCGCAATACCGCGACGCCTAATGACACGCTGAACCTCAACGGCTACGGCAATCCGGTCAGGCCATGCGGCCTGATCGCTTCCGGATTTCGGCCGTCGGACGATGCCTGCATCTATCCATTTCTGATTCCTTCGAATCTGTTCGCAGTTACGGCACTGAAGAGCCTGGCAGAGATTGCGGCCAGCTTGGGTGCAAATGATCTTGCGCAAGACGCGCAGTCTTTGGCGAAGCAGGTTTTGGACGCGATCGAGAAATACGGCACGGCCCAGCATGGTAAGTATGGCGTGGTCTATGCCTACGAGGTGGATGGCTTCGGCAACCAGCTCTTCATGGACGACGCCAACGTTCCGTCGCTGCTGTCGCTTCCATACCTCGGCTGCGTTTCCGCTGAGAATCCAATCTATCGCAATACGCGGCGATTGGTCTTGAGTGGTGACAATCCCTATTTCTTCCGGGGTACGGCGGCGGAAGGGATCGGCGGACCGCATGTGGGCCTTGACATGATCTGGCCGCTGGCGATCACCCTGCGCGGGCTGACCTCGAGCGATGAGGCTGAAATAGCCATTTGCTTACAAACACTGATCCGCACGCATGCCGGCACCGGTTTTATGCACGAGTCATTCCACAAGGATGACCCGGCGAAGTTCACCCGAAGCTGGTTTGCCTGGGCCAATACACTATTTGGCGAGTTGGTGCTGAAGATCTACCGCGAGAATCCAGAACTTTTGAGACGGGCAGCGCGTACTTAGCCATTAGCGGATAGTCCCGGGGAGGCAGTCGTCCTAGCTGCTTCCACATCTGAACAACCACGAGACAAGTGGAATTTCGGCAAATGCGTGTATGGTGGCTGATCGTTAGTCGCCTTTGATTCGAATGAAAATGTCGATCAAACGCGATCCGAATACGATGACGGCTTCAACTCCTCTTCCCGACAAGTTCGAGTTGCCGCGCAGCACTGCTGTGCTGGTGGGCCTGATAGCTCTCACCAAGCTCGTACTGCACCTGGCCACCGATGGCCGTTATGGATACTTCCGCGACGAGCTCTACTACATCGCTTGCAGCCGTCACCTCGACTGGGGATATGTCGATCAGCCACCCTTGATCGCGGTGGTGACCTGGCTGGAATTGCACATTGGAGGAACGTCGCTACACGTGCTTCGCTTTTTGCCGGCGATTGCCGGAACGGCTCTGGTCGTGTTGGCGGCTTTTCTAGCTCGCGAAATGGGAGCGAGAAAATTTGGGATTTGGTTTGCCTCGCTGGCGACGGCCTGCATCGGCGTCTCGTTTGTTATGGACTACCTGCTCACCATGAACGCCTTCGAGCCTCTGTTCTGGACCGGTTGCGCGTACATCCTGGTGCGCATTATCAATACTGGAAACCAGAAGCTTTGGGTCTGGTTTGGCGCGATAGCCGGGATCGGACTCCAAACCAAGTATTCGATGGGAATCTTTGGCTGCGGCATCGTAGTGGGTCTGCTGCTCACGCCAGAGCGAAAAGCATTGGCGCAGCGCTGGATCTGGATCGGGGGAGTCGTCGCCGCACTGATTTTCTTGCCGAATTTGATCTGGAATATCCAGCACCACTGGCCGTTTGTGGAGCTGATGCGCAATATCCGGGAAAGCGGCCGCGATGTGGAGCTAAGCCCGTTACGCTACGTGGCTGAGCAGCTTTTCGTGGTCACCCCGGTTCCCTTGCTGGTAGCCGTGACAGGCCTCTTGCATTTGTTCTTCAGCCGGGACGGAGGGCGTTATCGTGCCCTAGCCTGGGCATTCGTGGTGTCCCTCGCCGTCATCATCGCGATGAAGGGCAAGAATTACTACATCGTTCCGGGATACCCCATGCTGATGACCGCCGGAGCCGTCGCGATGGAAAGAGTTGGCGAGCGCAGGCACTGGGTATGGCTGAAGCCGGCGATCGTGATCCTTATGCTTGCGGTATTGGTGGTGGTGCTGCCGCTGGGAATCCCGGTCCTTTCAGCCGAAGGATTTCTGCACTATGAAACGAAGCTTCCTTTTGCGCTGCCGGTCAGCGAGAAGAGTCATCGTGGCGCCGCGATGCCGCAGTATTACTCCGACCAGTTTGGGTGGGAGGAGATGACAGCTGCGGTGGCGCGAGTGTACGGCGCGCTGACGCCCGAGGAGCGCAAGGAGGCGTGCATTGGCGCGGGCAATTACGGGGAAGCAGGAGCTGTCGACTTCTTTGGACCGAAATACGGGTTGCCAAATGCCATCAGCGGTCATCAGAGTTATTTTCTGTGGGGCCCGCGCAACTGCACGGGAAAGATTCTGATTCTGCTTGGCGAGCGCCCCGATGAATGGCAGGAGCGCTGTGATCGACTCGATGTAGCGGCGGAGCTCTATCATCCTTATGCCATCAGATTCGAGAACGGCCCCGTGCTGGTGTGCCACGGCTTCAAATCGAATGTGCAAGAGATCTGGCCGCGGGTGAAAAATTGGGACTAGCATAGCGGCGCGTTCCGCTCGAGTAGCTACGCGCTTACTGTCTTGCGGCTCATACACTCCTTGGCCAGCTTCACCCTCTCCAAGGCCTCTTCCACTGTATGTCCCACCGCAGACAGATGTCCCATCTTGCGGCCCGGGCGCGGTGTGTGCTTTTCATAAAGATGCAAGCGCACGCCGGGGATGGCCACGGCGCTGACGAAATCCGGCCTGCGGCCGTCGAGCCAGAGATCGCCCAGCAGATTGCTGATGGCCGCCGGCTGAACCAACTCCACCGAGCCTAACGGCAGATCGCATACCGAGCGCACCAGTTGCTCGAACTGGCTGGTCACGCACGCGCGCTGCGTAGCGTGAAAGCTGTTGTGCGGGCGAGGCGCCAGCTCGTTTACCAGCAGCCGGCTTTCTCGTGTCACGAACATTTCCACCGCGAGCAGCCCTTCAATCTGAATCTGTTCGGCGATGACTCGCGCAAGCTCGGTGGCGCGAGCAGTGAGCTCGTGCGAGACCGGCGCCGGCGTTACCGACCACTCCAGGATGCGGTGCTCATGATGATTCATGGCTGGCGGAAAAACGGCAGTTTCACCGCTGGGCCGGCGTGCGACCATCATGGAGATCTCGCATTCCAGGTCCAGCGTTTTTTCGACTGCCACCGTTTGTGCGCGCAGCGCTGCCCAGGCGTCTTCGGCTTCCGCTGGAGTTGACATCTCAAACTGCCCGCGGCCGTCGTACCCACCAAAAGCAGCCTTAGCGAAGGCCTTCCCGCCCAGCGATTTTGCGGCCTGTCGCAATTCAGCAGGAGACGCGGCTACTTGGTATTCGCCCACAGGAAAGCCGTGCTCGACGAGCCATTGCTTCTGCCGACCGCGATCTTGAATAATTTCCAAAATTTTCGACGACGGCCGCACCGGCGCGAACTGGGCGGCCGCTTCCAGGCTCTTGAGGCTGACCTTCTCGATTTCAATCGTGACAACATCGGAGTGCTTGCCGAGCTGTACCGCGCCGTCCAGGTCCGCGAAACTGGCAGCGATGCAGTGGTCGGCGACGTAAGCAGCCGGACAAGCCTGATCAGGATCGAGCACTTGTATGCGATAGCCGAATGACCGCGCCGCCATGGCGGTCATGCGTCCGAGCTGCCCTCCACCAAAGATACCGATGGTTGCGCCAGGGAGAATGGGGGCCACTACGGGAGCTCCTGTTTGAGTACTTCGTCGCGGCGCTCTGCCCGCCATGCTTTGAGCCTGGCGCGCAATTCGGGACGCTTGTTGGCAAGAATGGAAATCGCCAGCAGCGCTGCGTTGCTGGCTCCTGGCTTGCCGATGGCGAGGGTGGCTACGGGAATTCCCTTGGGCATCTGCACAATCGAGAGCAGGGAATCGATGCCGTTCAGCATGGTAGCGGGGACCGGAACGCCCAGCACTGGCAGTAAGGATTTCGCAGCCACCATGCCAGGGAGGTGGGCAGCGCCGCCTGCGCCTGCGATGATCACCTCCAGCCCACGATTCTCGGCGTTCTGCGCATACTCGAACATCCAGTCAGGAGTGCGGTGAGCGGAAACCACGCGCAACTCGTAGGCGACACCGAACTCGTGCAGCATCTGGGCGGCGGGTGAGAGGGTTTCAAAATCGCTTTTGCTTCCCATGATGATCCCCACCAGGGGCTTGTCATCATGAGAGTTGGTCAGGCTCATGAATAGATTCTCCCAGAAGAAGAAGGGGGAAAGATACCACTCGCTGCGGGTCCCTGTGCCAAGGACCTTGAGGGTCCCCCCCCTCTAGCCGTACGTTGGCTAGGGTGGGTGGTTGAACTTCGTTTCACATAACTCACACTTCCACTCGCGAGTACACATCCCGCGCTGCCATCACAGTGTTGGCGTGAATAGTGATGGTGTCCTGCACGTCGAGAGCATAGCCGCCGGCGTAGGTGACCATTACCGGAATGCCGCGAGTGTGTGCCACGCGGAAGACCAGTTCGTCGCGGCGCTTGAGTCCCTCGATGCTCAGGTCCAACCCGCCGAGTTGATCGTGACGATAAGGATCAGCGCCGGCAACGTAGCACAGTAGGTCGGGCTTGAACTGCCGCAGGCCCGAGCTGACTGCATTGTCGAGCCAGCCCAGGTATTCTTCGTCGCCGCAGCCATCGGGCAGGTTGACGTCAATCGAGGAGGGCGGCTTCCACGCAGGATAGTTATTCTCCTGATGAAGGGAGATTGTAAACACGTCACCAGCAGGCGATTCATTCACTGTGGCTTTACTTCCCACTCTGCTGGTTGACCATGAAGGCAGGTGATCCTTCGGCGCTGGGTGCCTGGAAGCAAAGATAACTGCGGTGCCGTTGCCCTGATGGACGTCGCAGTCCACCACGATCGCTTTCTGGATGCGGCCATCCTTTTGCAGCCGCCGGATAGCTACGGCGACATCGTGAATCATGCAGAATCCTTCGCCATGGTTTGGAAAGGCGTGATGAAATCCGCCGCCGATATTGATGCAAACCTGATCTTCGAGCGCCTTGTGCGCGGCGAGAATAGAACCTCCTGCCGCCAGCCAGAAGGCATCTACCAGTTCGTCGGAGAAGGGGATCTCCATTTCCAATTCTTCGCGCGCGGAGAGCGTGCCGGTCTGCAGTTTGTATACATATTCGCTGGTGTGGACCAGCAGAATATCTTTGTCGTTTGCCGGTTGCGGTTCGAGGAAGTCTGCCGGCTCGGCGACCCCTGTTTCGATCAGGCGTCGCTGGACAAGGCGGTATTTTTCCGCCGGAAAGACGTGCTGTCCGATGGGGAGGTAGTACTTGTCGCTGTACACCAATTTGAAAGGCAACATGCGATCACCCTCCCACTCAAGCCACAAAAGAAGGCTTGAGTGGGGCCCCGAGCCTTTCCTCGGGCGGTCTTACTCTAATCCTCTACAAACCCATGACCTGAGATGCCACTGACTGCTCTACCGGTTCCATGTGAGCAGTGAAATGCCGCAGGAACGGCGCCTCGAAAACCACTCGCATACCGCGGATTTGCTCGCGCCGGTTCCACACTTCGCCAATCACTTCGATTACATAGTCGATGTGGCTCTGCGTGTAGACCCGGCGCGGAATTGCCAGGCGCACCAGGTCCATTTTGGCGGCGTGGGCGAACATCAGCGTGCCGATTTCCACCGATCGAATTCCCCCTTCCAGGTACAACTCGTTGGCCAAAGCCACCGCCGGGAGTTGCTCGGGAGGAACGTGCGGCAGGAAGGCGCGGGCGTCGATGTAGATCGCGTGTCCACCCGGAGGCTGCACAATCGGAACACCCATTTCGCTGATGTGATGACCCAGGTAGCCGGTCGAAACGATCCTATATTTAAGGTAGTCCTCGCTGAGCGCCTCCTGTACCCCAACCGCGATGGCTTCCAAGTCCCGCCCGGCGAGTCCGCCATAAGTGGGATAGCCTTCGGTGAGGATGAGAAGATTCTTCTCTTGCGCTGCCAGCAAGTCATCGTTGGTGCAAAGGAAGCCTCCAATGTTGGCCATGCCATCTTTCTTAGCCGACATGGTGCAGCCGTCCCCCAAGCGGAACATCTCGCAGGCAATCTCCCTCGGCGTCTTGTTTTCATACCCAGGCTCACGCAGCTTGATGAAGTATGCGTTCTCGGCAAACCGGCAGGCGTCGAAGTAAAGTGGGATCTTGTGCCTGCGGCAGAGCTCGCTTAGGGCGCGAGCATTTTCCATCGAGACCGGCTGTCCACCGCCGGAGTTATTAGTGATAGTGAGCATCACCAGCGGAATGCGCTCTCGTCCTACCCGCGAGATCAACTCGGCCAGAGCGCCGACATCCATATTTCCCTTGAAGGGATGATAGATAGCGGGCTGCTTGCCTTCTGGAATCGGCAGGTCCACCGCCTCTGCGCCGACGAACTCTGCATTGGCGCGCGTAGTATCGAAGTGCGTGTTGTTAGGGACAAGGTCTCCCTTCTTGCACATGACGCTGAACAGAATTCGTTCCGCGGCTCTGCCCTGGTGGGTGGGAATCACATGACGGTAGCCAAAAATACTCTGTACCGAGTCACGGAAGTGATCGAAACTCTTGGAGCCGGCGTAGCTCTCGTCACCTTCCATCATTGCGCCCCACTGAGCGGTGGACATGGCCCCGGTACCGGAGTCAGTGAGCAGATCGATCAGGACATCGTCGGCGGGCAGCAGAAAGAGGTTGTAGTGGGCCGCGCGAAGTAATTCTTCCCGCTGCTGGCGGGTAGTCCAGCGGATCGGTTCAACGCTTTTGATACGAAAGGGCTCAATAATGGTGGTGATGGGCATGGCAGTACTCCCCAGAGTATCGGCATCAGCATATCTCTTGGGCCGGCCGCTGACGTGATGCTCGTCACCGGGGCGGGTGCGGGCTCCACAGGCAGTTAGTGGCGGGGCCTATTCCAGTTGATATGCCGACTCGTACCGCCCTGATAATAAAGGAGTCCGCCGTTGAGGGGGAATGAGATGTGTTTGATGTGCAGGGTCGGCCAGACTGGCTTCGCAGGGGTTGCTTTCGATTTGCCATCCCGACCTGTGTCTATAATCAGCGCCGATGACTGCGCTGAGCGAGAGTCCACAGTCTCGCAGAGCTTTCATGAAGAGCGCCTTAGCCGGAGCAGCAGGTTCCCTCATGCCTGACATCCACGCAACTCACACGGATACCGCTTCCCACCAAATGCGACAAGGGACAAATCTCAGCCAGTTGAGCCTCAGCGAAGTGTCTCAACTGATACGCAGCAGGAGAGTGTCACCCGTCGAACTGACCCAGGGGTGTCTGCAGCGGATAGAGCGGCTTGGGCCGAAGTTGAACGCATTTATTACTGTCACTGATGAATCCGCCTTGGCTGCGGCGCGTCAGGCAGAAGCAGAAATCCAGCGAGGCAGCTGGAAAGGTCCGTTGCATGGCATTCCGATAGCCCTGAAGGACCTGGTTGATACAGCGGGCGTGCGCACGACGGCTGGTAGTGGCGTATTCCAGGATCGCATTCCCACTCAGGATGCGGAGATTGTGCGCCGCCTCAAGCAAGCTGGAGCCGTGACGCTGGGCAAGCTCAATATGCACGAGTTCGCTTATGGGGGCAGCTCCGCGATCAGCTATTTCGGCCCGGTTCGCAACCCGTGGCACATTGCGTACAGCTCGGGCGGATCCTCCGGCGGCTCGGCAGCGGCAGTGGCGGCGCGATTGTGCTATGCGGCCATCGGTTCCGACACTGGCGGTTCCATCCGGCAGCCGTCGGCATATTGCGGTGTCGTTGGCCTAAAGCCGACCTACGGACGCGTCAGCACTTCCGGAGTGATCCCGCTGGCGTGGTCGCTTGACCACGTCGGCCCGATCACGCGCACAGCACTGGACGCTGCTTTGGTGCTCCAGGTAATCGCCGGTTACGATCCGCAGGACCCTGGCAGCAGCGATACTCCGGTTCCGGATTACGTCGAAGCGCTCGACACCAAGAGCTCTTCGTTTCGCGTTGGGATTCTGCGCGATTTCTTTTACGAGGGGCTCCACTCTGAGATTCAGACATCCATGGAGTCAGCCCTGTCTGTTCTGAAGACGCTCACTGCCACGCAGCGCGACATCACGCCGCTGGCGACTGATCGTACCTATGGCTCCATCACCGGCCCATACACCCCGATCTTCCAGGCGGAAGCTTATGCCTACCATAAAGACTATGTATCCAAGAGCCCTGAACTCTACCAGCCGCCGACACTCAGGAGAATTCAGGCCGGGGCAGATGTCACAACTTCCACCTACATTCAGGCCCGGCGTCAGATGGACCTGATGCGGCGTTCCGTTTCGCGAGTGTTCGATCAGGTCGACGTTCTGATTACTCCCACCACTACGGTGCCTCCCTTTGCGATTGCGGACCTGGAGAGCGATCCAAACAGCGCGCGGGCTAAGGAATTGCTCATGCTGCACAATACGCGGCCGATCAACTTTTTAGGGCTGCCGACTATCTCTGTGCCTTGTGGCTTTACCCAGACAGGGTTGCCGATAGGCATGCAAATCACCGGTTCAGCGGGCGGGGAAGCGACGCTTCTCCGTCTTGCCCACGCTTACGAACAAGCCACAGATTGGCACAAGCGTGAACCCCGTCTGGGCTGAGTCTGCTTTACTTCCGATGGTGAGGGGTTTTCGAATGTTCAGCTTGTCCATGCGGACACTGGCCGGGAATACAGTTCACTATTGGCGATACTGGCGTAACGAGCGAAATTACTGGTGTGGTTTGACGCCCTCATCGATCATCTCCTACGTTGGTGGGAGATGGGCTTTTGCATTCTCCTGAGAAGACACGTGAGGCATGGGACGGCCTGCCTGCTCATCTTCGCGCAGACATTCTTTGCCCTGCCGCAAGCTACCGGGCAGGATACTGATACGTCTAGCAAGAGCGCGCCTTCGTCCCCAAGTCCGCTCCCATCGCAGGCTCCTCCTTCGCAAAGTCCGGCAAACGCAAACCAAGAGACTGGCCCGAGAACCAGCCAGGAAAATGGTTCTGCTGTCCTCTACTCGACCGGCTCAGTGCAGGTGAACCATACACCTGTAAGCGAGGTTTCGCTGGTATTTCCGGGTGAGATGGTCCAGACCGATGCGGATGGAAGTGCGCGCATTACAGCCGCGGGGAGCATGCTCTTACTATCCGCGGACACCGCCCTGACTTTTCAGAAATCCAAACCCGAGCTGGCCTTCGGCATGGCGCAGATCACCACCAGTTCCGGGCTGTCGCTATTGATCCGGGAGATTACAGTCTCTCCTGCCAGACCTCCGGCTGCCAAATATGACGTTTCTTCCAAGGGAGACGAAATCCGCATTACCGCTCATGAAGAAGCACTGAGGGTGACGGAAGGAGACTGCTCACAGGTCGTGCAGCCCGGGACGACACTGATCATCAACAAAACTCTACACACGAACGGCAAGTGCGTGGTTGCTGGGAAGGGTTCAAACGCCCGTTACATTATTGCCGGCGCTGCCGCTGCTGGTGCAATCGGTGCAGGAATGGCTGCCGGTGGCGGAGGCAAGCCCAAGCAGGATGCCGCCAGCCCAGTTCAACCATAAGAAGGGATGGCAATTCAGTGGCAGGCCGCTCGCGGCAGAAACCTGAGCAGCCGGCGCTTGGAAACCTGCCGGTGTGGCGCTTGCCAGTAAATTCTGTAAAGGATGTGTGAGCGCCGGTTGTGCCGCTCGAAGGGCCACCACGGTTGCCTGCCAGCAGACTTCTTAGTGCCCGGGATCCAGAAAACCGATCGACTCAAGTCTTAGTCCCTGTTTGTCACCGATATCAGCAGCTCCACCACACGCCGACCAGGCATGCGTGTCTCTGTGATGCGAAACAGCACTGCATAGAGGCCTGCGGTGAACAACGCGATGCTAATAAAGAAAGTTGACGGAAGCCGCAGGTGCGCGGGATGGCCAAACCACACCCCGATCAGCCAAAACAAGACAGCCGCCAGCGCCACAATCAGAAAATCCACTGCAACCGCAAACGGCCGCATCCAGCGCGCCAGCAGGCGCACCCGCCCAGGCAGGAGGGCTGCAGTCGAGGCGGCAGCGATGGCGCTTGCCGTCGATCCCGCTTCGTGAACGCTGCCAGTCACCCACTGCTTCAGCCGGCGGCGGTCGCTGTCGCTGATTTGATCAAACTCGACCCCTGCGCGCCCCGACGGGTCTGACCAGACCACGTGAGCACGTGCCCGAATCCGCGTCTTAGTCCCAGGAATGAAGAAGGTCAAGGGCAACATGGCCCCGGGGGCAAGCGTGTCCAGAGCCTGGAACATCATTCCGCCTTCGCTGAGGTCGATGATCACACCGGGCTCAGAAGCATCTGACAAGTTCACGTGAGAAATGCTTCCCACCGCAATCCTCAAAAAGCGGCGGACCATACGTGTAATCAGGCCCTTCGTCACATTCAGGATGCGAATGGCATCTTCAACCGATACAGGCTTACTGAGAACGAAATTCGCTCCCTGGGCGAAAGCCGACTTCATGAGCTTGTAGTCATCCACCACTCCAACGGCGATGGTGCCCTGATGGGTAGCGTCATTGCGCAGTTGCTGAAGCAGGTCCAGGCCGCTGCCGGAAGATTCCAGCTCGACAATCACGGTGTCGAACTTGCGCTTTTGCAGCAGGCGGGTGGCTCCGGTGAATCCCAGGCAGATCTCTACGCCCATGTTCATTTCGAACAGTAGCGGGCACAAAACACGAAGAACTTCGGGATCCCTGCACAACACAAGGGATTGCGAGGCCATTGCCGCCCATAGTAGAGCTACTCCAGATGCAAAAAAGTGTCAGGGTTGGTTCCGGCAAGGCTGGCTGTCTGTATTAATTTCAGTATCCGAAATCCGGATGGTGCATCTAAACTGTAGTTTCGCTCGATGAGTTCGCCAATTCGCCTAATGACGTCAACCGTACCGCAACCTCAAGCCATGCCCCATTGCAGTCAAGGGTGCTCCCAACAACCTGCGCGGCTGTACTTTGAAATTTCAGCGGAAGTGAAGGCAATTGCGCCAGTCGTCGACGCAGTCACCGAGCTCGCGCGGGCAGAAATGGGCGAGGAATCAGGCGTTCACCTCGAGGTGGCTCTGGCGTTGCAGGAGGCGATGGCCAACGCTGTGCTTCACGGTTGCAAGCACGATGAAAGCAAATCCATCCAGTGCTGGGTTGCTTACGACCGTTTTCGCGGTATAACGATAATCGTGCGGGATCCGGGGGATGGATACGATCCCAATGACCTGCACGATCCTTGCAGCGAAGAAAACCTTCATCTCACGCACGGCCGAGGGCTCTTCCTAATTCGTGCGCTCATGGACGAGGTGCATTTCCAGAATAATGGCTCCGAAGTTCACATGCGGAAGGCGAATCCTGCTTCGTAACAATCCTGCCTTGTAGTAAGCCTACTTCTTAAAAAGGTTCTCAAAGGCACGTCGCGCGTCGTCAACCCGGCTGGCAGCGGTCGAGGTCTCTCGTTCCACAGTGGTCTTGATAGAGAAGAACTGGCAATCGTTGCGTGTATCCTTGGGTGAAATCCTCTCCGGAATCGGCTGCCGGCACTCAAAACGGCTCGCGGGATCGAAGTACGTGCACTGCTTGCAGGAGTGGAGCGCAAATCCGCATTTAGGACATTGCTCTAAGGGCTCGGTCAGCATCTGCAGGATGGTACCGCATTGCGCACAGCGGGAGACAGTCCGTGTTCCAGGCATCTGCAGTGCGCGGGGACCGAAAGTCTCTTGCTTCTTGGGACGTGGTTCTCGCTTTTGCGACTTGTCCTCGCCGCGATCCTGATATCCCGGCTGGCGGTATTTTCTGTCGCTCATGAAGAGTTCTCTCCGAGGGAACGTGGTAGCTTCTCACTTCTGGCGGTGGCGCGCAATGACCTTGGCCGCCATCGACAGGAGTATGTTAAGGCCAACTTTCCGTTGTCATCCGATCGAGGCCGCGGTATAGCAATCCGCGCCCGAGTCGAAGGAGCTTGCGTTTCGGTACCTCTCGCAGCTCCGCAGATCGTGCTAGCATTTCCTCAGACCGCTCTGGAACGGGCCAAATATGGGCCGCCATCCGCAATCTCGTCTCACCCTGATTTTCTTCCTTCTGCTGACACTCTATGCTCCCGCCGCGGACCAAGGATGGATTGAGATCCGTTCGCCGCACTTCGTTCTTGTCACCGACGGCGGAGATAAAGCCGGGCGCGCGATTCTTCTTCGATTCGAGCAGATGCGCAGCCTGTTCGGCACCATCTTCAATCGGTCACGCGTCAATCTATCCACGCCTTTGCAGATTGTGGCTTTTCGCTCGACCCAGGAGATGATTCCTTATGCGCCGCTGTGGAAGGGGCAGCCCGTCTCCCTGACGGGATTCTTCCAGGGAGCTGATGACGAGAACTTCATCGTGCTCGATCTTTCGGTTGAACCCGGCTGGACCACCGCCTTCCACGAATACGCTCATCTGCTGCTGCATGGCAACCTGCCGCCCGTTCCCCCCTGGTTCGATGAAGGCTTTGCCGAATATTTTTCCACCCTGCGGTTCGACAAGAAGGAAGTCCAGTACGGACAAGTGCCGGAGGGTCTGCCGCAGATCCTTACCAATACTTCCTGGATGACGGTCGTCGATCTTTTCGGCGTGCAGCACGATTCCAGCGCCTACAACGAAGGCAATACGCGTACCATCTTTTACGCGCAATCCTGGCTGGTGATGCATTGGCTGATGTCGAACCAAAAGATGGCGGAAGCCGCGAAATACCTCCAACTGGCACAGATTGAGAAGGTTCCCATTCCCGAGGCGATTCAACAGGCTTTTGGCATGGAGCCCGCTCAGTTGGACAAGACGTTACACGGCTACTTTGACGGCAAAGGCAAGTCATTTCGCGTACCTGCACCTCAGATGGATGAAAGTACCTACGTCGTGCGCCGTCTGGATGAGGTGACAATTCAGGCCACACTGGCAGACTTGCACGCTCATTCCAAGGACTACAAAGACCAGGCGGTCGGCGAATTCCAGCAAATTCTCAAACGGGACCCGGAAGATCCAATCGCCAACCGGGGCATGGGCTACAGCTACCTCTCTAAAGGTGACTTTGCCACGGCTGAGCGCTACTTCGAGGAAGCAACCAGGAAAGATATCCGCGATGCCAAGGTTCACTATCTGGTCGCTCTGCTAATGAATCGCCGCGCCGTGCTGGCCGGCCGTCCACCGGATAATGTGGCAGAAATGAAACGCCAGCTTCAGATCGCCATCGAACTGGATCCCACGCTCGCCGATGCCTACAACCTGCTGGCTTATGCTGACAGCATGTCCGGCGATTACCCCGCCGCTCTCACGGCGATCAAGAAAGCCATAGAGCTGAACCCGAGCAACGAGTTTTATGGCATCAATCTCGGGAATCTGTATCTGCAGAATAAGAACTGGGACCAGGCAGAGGCGGTTCTCCTGCGCCTGCAGAAGAGCTCCAATCCGAAGATCGTGCAACTGGCCGCGCAGCAGTTGAAGACTCTCGATCTGGCCAAGCAGGGCAAAACTACGGTGGGCATTGGCCCGGGGTTGGGGGTTGCCAAGAACCAGCCACGCAGCACTCCCAGAGCGCGAGACGACATCACGGCTCCGCAATGGCGCAAGACGGCGCCCCTCTCGAGTGACGAGGAAAAGCCAGCCGAGCAACCAGTGGCCGATACTCGTCCCGTGAAGTACCTCTACGGCAAGTTGATCGCTTGCGACTGCTCAGCGCCCCCGGCGGCAGTGCTAACCGTGATCGCCAACGGCAAGACCATGAAGATGCGGTCTTCCGACTATAAGAAGATGCTGCTGGTAGGTGAGGATGCCTTCTCCTGCGATTGGCGCAACCGTAGTGTCCTGGTGAACTACAAGGCCGGCGGCACTAGCGACGGCGACATCGTTTCTCTCGAAGTCAAGTAGCAGTAAACTCAGGTTGTGGGTCAGTTTGCATTGTCACCCGAGCCGCTATCCAGATTACAGCAACAAAAAACCCTCCCTTTCCGGGAGGGTTCACTTTCAGAGGAAAGTCCTTAGACGCGGCTAACGTTGGCTGCCTGGTAGCCCTTGGGGCCTTTCAACAGATCGAATTCCACCATCTCACCCTCATTCAAGGACCGATAACCCGATTCCTGGATGGCTGAATAGTGGACGAAAACGTCTTCTCCTGTGGAGCGCTGGATGAAGCCATAACCCTTGGCTCCATTGAACCACTTTACCGTGCCTTTTTCTCTCACACCTTACTCCTTTCGCCTCTGCGCTGGGTGTCAGTTTTTCCTCTCGATCATTAACGCCTCCCTTTATTGTCAGGCAGCGTTCCCGATGCGAGAGGACCAGGCTGTGTTTCTGTGTCTGGACGTTGCCGCAAAACCAAAGGGCTCCCCACCCTCCGCCTGTGGAATTTCAGCGGAGCAGTAGAAGAGCCGGAATCTTTGTGTCAAGTGGCGCTGCAGAATACCGAAACATCAACCAAGTCCGCTGGCCTTGCGGCCAGATTTGCTGGCCGTGTTTCTGCCAGCAAGCTGTGGATAATATTCAGGAACATACATTCTTGGCAAGACTTTTTCTTGGTAGTCAAACAGTTGGACTTCGGAATTGGTCGGAATATGGCTTCCAGTCCGGCTTTTCTCAATCTGAGTCGCTTCCCGATATATGCAAGAAAGAGCGGAGGCCATAGCTCAAGCGGATCGTGGCAAGGAATCTCTGTCTTGTTTTGGGCCGCAACCTGCGGCTCAATTCAACGATCCTCAACCTGTGCGGAAGTCGGGCACATCTTCACCTGCCCGGATCACGTTGATTTTATGAGTACTTAAATCATCCGCCAATTTTCGCGCCATGTCTTCCAGGTCAGGACGCGACCAGCCCACACTGGAAATTTCAATCTCGCCGCCTGGCGTGATGTAAAACGCCGTAGGGACATTGGTGATTCCGTAGGCGTTCGAAACTGGATAATGCTGGCGCTCGTCGAGCACGATGGGGAAAGTTATGCCGTACTCCTCGATAAAGGCGGCCGTGTCCTGCTTGGTGTTCTGCGATACACCGATCACGGTTGCGTTCTTGCCTTTCAGGGCTCGATAGATTCGTTCTATGTAGGGCAGGGCAAACTGACAAACTGGACAGGAAATCTTGAAAAAGACCACGATCACCGGGCCCTTCTTCAGAGCTGCGTGCAATGAAAACTTCTTACCTTCCAAGGTAGGCAAATGGATCTCAGGGGCGGTCATTCCAGCTGCTAATGCAGCCATATCCAAAATCTCCTCGTCCTTTGATTCTAAATGAGCTGAAAATGCCGCAAGATCTTCCGTGCAAGGCCGGTCAGGGGAAGTTCCGCCAACTGCGATTGCTTGATCCATCTTCCGCCTTGGGCATTTCCATTGCAGCGAAATACAAGGACTCGATAGTCGGTAGACAGAATGGAATGTTTGAACAGCGCGGCGGGACGGCTCTTGTTTCCTGCAAAGGGGTGCACGGGCAGTTCCCACATCCCCGGCATGAGATTCGTGCTGCTCCTGCGCCGCACCAGATACACGCGATCGCAGTCACTGTGAAGATCGCAGCGCAATTCCATCCGGCGGCGCACTTCTTTTGCCGGCAGCGACGGCAATGTGCCACGCGCCCGGCACCACGCGAACAGCGGACAAAGGCGGCATCGAGGTTCGCGTGGCAGACAGATCTCGGCCCCGAGTTCCATCATCGCCTGGTTGAAGTCCCCGGGACGACGGCGGCTTAGTAATTTTTCAGCCGCATCCCAAACTTTTGTTTCGCTGCCAGCGCCATCAGCAAACAACCGCTTAACCACTCTTTCAACGTTGCCATCCACCACTGCCACAGGTTCCTGGAAGGCGATGCTGGCAACGGCGGCTGCCGTGTACCGCCCGATTCCAGGTAGCTCTCGAAGTTGTGTAATCCCCCTCGGGATTTGTCCGGCGAATTCAGCGGCCATTTTCTTTGCAGCCGCGTGCAGGTTGCGGGCGCGCCGATAGTAACCCAGCCCGCTCCAACTGGCGAGCACAGCCGATTCTTTGGCCGAGGCCAGGCTCGCGAGCGTCGGAAATTTTCTCAAGAAGCGTTCATAGTGTTCCAACACCGCAGCCACTCGCGTCTGCTGAAGCATGATTTCGGAAACCCATACCCGATAAGGATCCGAGGTGCGACGCCAGGGGAGATCGCGTTGGTGGCGGTAGTACCAGCGCAGCAATTTTCGTCGCAATTGCTGGAGCACAATAGGGTTGTCTAGCAGGGGAGGGACCATCTTGCCGACGGGGCATTCTAAGGGCAAGCTGGCCGGAGGTGCAATCTCCTGGTGCTACTTCGGGCACGTCGGGAGGAGTTTCTGATGCAACTCGGGATGCATTCCTGAGTTTCTAATAGGTGTCCTGCTTTATCCTGCACATCAGAGGATTGCACGAGTGTATCGAATATCCGTAGTTCTAATTTTCTGTGTTCTGCTGGCGGCTTGTGGAGGCGGTGGCGGTTCCTCGGGTAACTCCAACAGCAGCGGCGGGAATGGTGGCAGCAGTTTTCCGGTGGGGGCGCCCACAACCGTGACGGCAGCCGCGGGTCAGCCAACCACTGGCATTGATATCACCGTGGCTTCCCCGACGTCCAGCACCCCACCTAACGCCGAGGACCTGGGCGCGAATACCCAAGGCATTGCCAGCAATACTGGGGACATCGCTCATCGCGGAAGTACGGTGCAGGTAATTCTGTTTGGGCCGGGTCTTTCCGGAAACATGCAAGTGACTATCTCCGGCCCCAGCGATATCACCATCAGCAATCTAGTTAGCATTCAATCAACGGATAGGCCGCCCATTCCTGGCATTCAGTTCACCGCCGCTATTTCCAGCAGTGCTGACCTGGGAGCGCGTACGGTTCGCCTGCAGGATACGAGCGGCAACATCACGACGTTTAGCGGCGGACTGGAGGTGGTGCCATGAGGATGGTTCGCATTTTTGCTGCTTGTGTTCTTTGCCTGATCCTGCGGTCCAACCTGAACGCAACCATGATTGTGCCCATCTCGGTAGAAGAGCTTACCCGTCGCGCGAGTGACGTAGTGGAGGCCACCGTGCTGAATTCGTGGTCTGCATGGAACCCGCAACACACTCTGATCTACACCTACACCCAGATGCAGGTGATTCAGAGTTTGAAAGGGACCTCACAAAGCATTACCGTGAAGCAGATCGGCGGCAAGGTCGGCAATGTGACGCAAAAAGTCGCTGGGGTAAGGCAATTCCAGATCGGCGAGCAGGCCATGCTCTTCCTGCGGCCCAGCCAGGCCGGGGACGGAACCCACGTGATCGTCGGCCTGATGCAGGGTAATTTTCGAATCGCGCGCAGCACAACTGGCGAGATGATCGCCAGCAATGGGGTGAGCGGCGTTCACAGCCTGCAACAGGGCAAGGTCGAGCACTACGCGGGCGCATCCATGAGACTAGCGGACCTGGAATCGGTGGTTAGGGGAGCACTCACGCAATGAAAGTGACCATGAGATTAGCCCTAAACTGCACTCTTGCCGTCCTGCTCCTGTTTCCTACGATGAGCAGCTTTGCAGCCCAGCCTAGCCTGACTTGTCCTGGGAATGGATCGTGTGCTTCCCCGCAACCGGATCAGTGGCCTACCAACAGTGTTAACTGGAACCTGAATCCGGATAGCTCCAAGGGTAATATCGCCAACGGGCTCAATTTTCGCGCAGTGTTGACGAGTGCCTTTGCCACCTGGTCGAGCGCGCCCAACGTCGCTATTCAATTTACTCAGGGCGCAGACTGCTCAACTTGCTCAGAAACCAATAACCCGCAGAACTTGAACTTCATCTGCTTTGCGTGCGCCGACGCCCAGGATTTCACCAGGGACTCTGAGACCCTGGGTGTCACCATCAGTACTTCGCAGCCCGGTGCCGGCAGCTTTGCTCAAATCACCAACGCCTTCATTCTGTTTAATCCCGCCGATTGCTTTACCGACATCAACGGGGGAAGCTGCCCGAATGGCGCGAGCGGCAATAACCAGATTCCGCTGCAAGTGGTAGCTACGCATGAAATCGGACACCTTCTTGGCTTGGACCACACCGCAGTTGTGCGCTCGGTGATGTTCGTTTCCGCCAGCGACATCACTACTCTCAGTTACGACGACGTAGCTGGCGCGTCGTTTCTGTATCCGAAATCAACTCCTGATGTACCCACCAGCTCAATCTCGGGCACGGTGCGCCTAAACGGGAACGCAGTATTCGGCGCCCATGTCTTTGCCGATTCAACCACAGCTTCTCAGCCGTTCAGCAATTTCAGCAGCATTCGCAAGACGCCCATCGGCGCTTACACGATCCCAGGAGGCACCTACACGATTCGGGGACTTCCCGCTGATAGCTACACCGTGACTGCGGAGCCGGTAGATTTGCCGGTGCAGGATTCAGATCTAGGCTTGCACGATGCCTATGGGCAGGCGGTACAGACAAACTTCACGACTCGTTGGCACTGAAGCAAGGCCTGCGCAAAGTGACCAGTTGATGGCGAGCGTCTGATATGTTTCGGTGTTTCTTTGCTGGCATGCAGCGTGCCATTTCATCCTTGCCGGCATACATTTTCCGCTCGGACCAAAAAAATATTTCTTTTGGAACTTGCCTCGAACCAGTTGCTTATTTCCTCGCGATTGGGCTAGGATGACTTTAGGGCGTACGCCTTACGTTCTGAACACCGTTAGTACCTAGCCGTCTCTTCCGTTTACGCGTCGGCCCGTTGTACCCCATTTGCTGGAGCGAGTTCGAATAAGCTCCGGTTCTCTCTCGGAGAGTCCCGCATGGCGTGGTACGCATATTGCATCGCAGAACAGCAGGCTTTCCTTGCCGGAGCACGCGCCCGGCGTCCCTTTCCCATCGAAGGTTTGCGAGGAATCAACGATTCACAGGTGTTAGGTTATCCCAGTGGGGAATTCGCAGTTGTGGTCAGCCCCTATCTGGCGGCCGGCACTCTGGACCAGCAAGCAGCCCTGGACCATGCCCGTGTAGTAGCCGACTGCTTCCGTCAAACTACAGTTCTGCCTTTCCGCTTTGGCACCGTCTTTGAGACGGATGAAGCGCTACGCCGCGCGGTTCGCGGCAATCGTAAGGCTTTCCTGGAGAGCGTGCAACAGCTCCGCGGCAAGTCGGAAATGCACCTGAAGGTGGTGGTGCGCGACGGCAGCCTGCGTGACCTGGCCGACACCGAGCTTCCTGCCGCCGTGGGAAGCGCGTATCTGGCTCATTTGCGGGAGCGTGCTGCCCTGCAACGTGACCGGCAGAGCAAGGCCAAGTCGCTTTCCGTGCAGGTGCACAAGCTGTTCGCTCCTCTGGCAGAAGAAATAAGCTGTAAGAAGGTCGACTCGGGAGGGCTCCTCATCGATATTGCGCACCTGATCGAGAGCAACTCCATCGAGAAGTATCACAACCGCTATGCCAGCGCGACCAAGCAATTGAAAAATTGCGAGCTGGTGATGAGCGGTCCCTGGCCGCCATATCATTTCATGCCGGGAAAGAAGCCTCGTCCCGCGTGATTTGATGCAAGCTCAGAATGTATGGGGTCCGCGGTTCTGCTGCACTGTGGACCCCAGTCCTGCCGCGCCGGCCATTCACCCCTCAGGATGCGTTGGTTCCATGTTTGCCATCGAACCTTTGTGCCGTGATGGCGTGCGGAGTTGACGCCTTCGCGAAGGCAAGCTTATGATTTTTGTTTGCCCTGACACCAAGAAACGTACGGCAGTGGCTCGGCTGGGTTGAATCGTCAATGGAAAAGAAACGGCTCGAACAATTCAAAAAGCGGCTTGAGGAGCGGCAACTCGAGTTGCGCAGACAGGTTTCCAATCGGCAGGCAGACGGCCGCAATCAGGGCGAGGACGTAGCCCAGGATATTGCCGACAAGGCCGCCAGTTCCTACAACAAGGAATTCCTCTTCACTCAGAGCACCAATGAGCGCCAACTCCTGGCGATGGTCGAGAGCGCGCTGGCCCGCATCCGCGAGGGGAGCTTTGGGGAGTGCGTCTCCTGCGGCAAAGAAATCAATGCCAAGCGCCTGGATGCTGTCCCCTGGACGCGTTACTGCATCGAGTGCCAGGAGAAACTCGAGCGCGGGCAACTGGAAGAGGTTATGCCGTAGCTCGGCTGATTGACCAGCCAAGACATTTGTTAAACTCAAGCTTCGACTTCAAGATCAGCAGGAACGAACTTTGCGCAGTACGCAACGCCATCAACTCAAAGAAGATCAATTCGCTCACACTGTAACTGAACAGCTGCAATGGGCAGCCGAGCATCGCAAGCCGTTGGTCTACGGCGGAGTGATTGCTGCCGTGCTCGTGGTTGTCCTCCTGGGAGGCTGGTACTACATGCAATCTCAGGAGCAGCAGGCCGCGGTCGCCGTAGGTAGCGCCCTGCGCACCCACAACGCGCCGCTGCGTCCGGCTGATTCGCCCCCTACTCCTGAGCAGGAGTCCTACACGAGCGCCGCCGAGCGCGCCAAAGCCGCGATTCCGAAGCTGCGTCAGGTTGCGGATAAGTATTCCCACACCCCCTCCGGCCGTTTAGCACGTTATTTTCTGGGCCTCAGCCTGATGGATTCCGGGGACAATTCTGGAGCAGAGGCGCAGCTCCAGCGTGTCGCCAATTCGAGCGACAAGAATCTGGCTTCGCTGGCAAAGATGACTCTGGCCTCGCTCTATCGCCAGACCAACCGTGATCGGCAGGCCATCCAGCTCTACAAAGAGCTGGCTGACAAGCCTACCGATGCGGTGGCGAAACCGGCCGCTCAATTGGAGCTGGCCTCGCTGTATGCGACCAAAGATCCCACCGAAGCTCGCAAATTGTACGAGCAGATCAAGCGCGACAGTCCCAACTCTGCTGCAGCGTCCATCGCCACCACGAAGATGGCGGAGCTCAAGTAGGTCGCCGCTGAATCAAGTTGTCATCACGAGGCCGCCTCGGCGGCCGAGGGATCTGCAGTTCCAATCGAATTGGCCCATGCCTGCCTCGCTCTGCGCCAAGTGCTATTCTTTTTCTGATCATGACGATCTTTGAAGCGCCGCAGTACGATCCGCGTCGCGCCCGGCGCCGGAATCAGCGCATTGCCGCCGCCGTCCTGGTGGTGATCGTTCTGGCTGCTCTCGCTTGGATCTATCGCAACTGGCCGGAAGAACGCGTAGCGAGCAAATTCTTCACCGCGCTTCAGAACAAAGATTACGAGACCGCTTACGGCCTGTGGGTTGCCGACCCTGCCTGGAAACAGCATCCCGAACAGCATTCGCAGTACAAGTTTGGCGACTTCTACAATGACTGGGGGCCAGGCGGCGAGTGGGGCTTGATTCGCAGCTTCCGCATCGAAGGATCGGCCAATCCCAAAGCCGGCAGCGGTGTGGTGGTGGTCGTAACTGTCAACGACCGCAAAGAACCCGCGCGCATCTGGGTGGAGAAGAAAGACAAGTCCATGACCTTCTCGCCTTATTAGCCTCCGCAGGACACCGGGGCGCAATTTTTGGCTACCGTGCTACTAATGTTGAAATGTCATCTTGAGCGAGGACGGGGAATAATGATCCCCGTCCGAGTCGAAAGACCTGGTGTTTTGTTCACATCTCTCAATCACATCCATTTCGAAGACATTTGGCAGTACCCAGCCCACCCGAGGTCGATTACCTCCCCGGCCCCTTGATTACCTCTCCGCCCTTCATTACAAAAACCACATTTTCTATAGCACCAATGTTCTCGAGCGGATCTCCACTCACGGCGACGATATCCGCGTATTTTCCCGCTTCCAGCGTGCCGACCTGATCTGACAGCCCCAGCAACTCAGAAGCGCGCACCGTTGCTGCCTGGATCGCTTGGAGCGGCTTCATTCCGCCCTTCACCAGTGAAGCAAATTCCTTGGACACAAAATCCGGATCATCATCCACGCCGTAGGCAATCTTCAGATTGTGTTTGAGAGCCAGCGCGAAAGCATCCTGCTGATACTTCAGAATCTCCTTCCCCTTCTGCGCCATGATGGGATCCTGTCCCAAAGAAGTTCCCAGCTCGGCGCCGCGCTGGAAGGTGTAGAGCGTCGGGACCAGCCATGTCCCCTTCTGCTGCATTATTCTGGCCCCCTCCTCATCAAGCATTGTCCCGTGTTCGACGGAATCGACGCTCGCTCGCGCTGCCGCCTTGATCCCTTCGGTCCCTTCCGCATGTGCCATCACTTTCTTGTGGGCGCGGTGGGCGATCTCTACTGCTTTGGCCATCTGCTCTTCGCTCAATTCCTGCACGTTGAAATCGCTGTGCGGATCCATGACTCCGCCGGTAGCCATCAGCTTGATCCAGTCAGCGCCATACTTGATGTCACGGCGCACTGCAGGACCAACCTCCGCTGTGCTGTCGGCGATGTTGGGACGCCGTGTCAGTTCCTGGTTTGGCGCCAGGGGATCGGCATCGCCATGACCGCCGGTCAGGGAAACAAAATTTCCTGCAGAAACGATGCGAGGACCCTGGATCAGCCCGCGATTGATCGCATTGCGCAGCGCCAGTTGTCCGTAGTCCAGATCCGATTCTCCCGCGTCGCGCAGCGCCGTGAAACCATGTGCCATCCACACCTGCAAATTGCGGTATCCCCAAAGCGTAGCTTCCGCGGAGGAGGTTCGCAGATCCCGCGTTGGCGAAAGGTCCTTAGGATTCCCCAGAATGTGCGCGTGACAATCAATCAGGCCTGGCAGCACGAAAGCATCGGACAGATCGATGACGCGTGCGCCCATTCCGGCAGCCGCTGGACCAATTCGTTGAATCCGGTCGCCTTCAACCACGATGATCTGGTCCTTGAGCACCTGGCCTGTGCGTACGTCGAGCAGCCTGCCGGCGCGAATCAGGGCGACCTGCTTGGCCGCGCTCTGGCCGGAAGACGGGCTCTGCGCCTCAGTTGCCCAAGAGAAAAGGAATAGACACAAAACGACCGCCAACACTCTGTGTTTCGTCAACTTTCACCCCACAAATTGAGGAATCCGCCGGAATGCAGAACCGCATGGCGCATGGAGAGAATAACAAACTCCGAAGTGCAAACAAGCGGGTCTGGCATCTGATGTGTGCGGGACCACGTCTCAGCTCAGATACCGCTTTTGACGGCATGTGAGAAATGGTTCGTCGTCTTCTGGAGGGAGGTTTCGTCTTCTACATTCAGGCAGGTCCGAGTGCGATCGATCTGGCGCATCAGGCCCGATAGCACCTTGCCCGGCCCGACCTCGATGAAGTGGGTTACGCCCCGTCCGATCAGCACCCGCATCGACTTCTCCCACTGCACTGCGCCGGTGACCTGGCGAATGAGGGCATCTCGCGCCTTCGCGGGATCGGAAATCTCCTCTGCATCCACGTTGGTGATCAGGGGAAACTCCATATCATGAAACTTAAGCGCGTGAAGGTCTGCGGCCAGACGTTCCTGCGCTGGTTTCATGAGCGAACAATGGAAAGGAGCGCTTACGGGAAGAATGATGGCTCGCTTCGCCCCACGATGCTTAGCCAGTTCGGCCGCGCGTTCAATAGCGGCGGTGCTGCCGGAAATTACGATCTGATCGGGCGAGTTGATATTAGCCGGCTCGCACACGAGCCCCTGAGCGGCTTCCTGGCACACGTGCCGCAGACCTTCTATCGGCATTCCGAGGACTGCCGCCATGGCTCCTTCGCCTACCGGCACGGCTTCCTGCATATACTTGCCGCGATTGCGGACTGTGCGCACAGCATCGGCAAACTCAATTGTGCCGGAGGCTACGTGTGCTGAGTACTCGCCCAGGCTATGACCGGCTACATATCGCGGAACCACCCCCACGCTCTGCAGCACGCGCGCCGCGGCTACCGACACGGTCAGAATTGCGGGTTGGGTAACCTCGGTGAGCTTCAACCGCTCTTCAGGGCCTTCGAAGCACATCTGCGACAGCTTGCAGGAGAGGGCTTCGTCAGCCTCGTCGAAAGTTTCCTGAGCCAGCGGATAGAGGGCGGCGAGTTCCTTGCCCATGCCCACAGACTGCGATCCCTGGCCCGGAAAGAGAAATGCAATGCGGGTTCCCGCGACGGTTTCATGGTGAGGATGTGCGGTCGATGCCGGCGAGGTTTCGCCCATTAGAAGCTTCCTTAGGTCTGCGGTACCGCGCTCAGTTCTTCGGCGATCTGCTGATTGATGCCACGCTCGGCAAACTCAGCAGCCACGCGAATGGCATTCTTGATGGCGTTGGCGTTCGAGCTTCCGTGGCCGATAATGCACACGCCCTTCACCCCCAACAGCGGCGCTCCACCATACTCCGAATAGTCCAGACGCTTCTTGAATTCCGCGAACGCGCGACGGGAAAGCAAGAAGCCAACCTGGCGGCTGATGGTTGCGTTAAGCGATTCTTTGAGCATGTAACGCACAACCTCGGCCAGGCCTTCTGAGATCTTCAGCGCCACATTGCCTACAAAGCCGTCGCAGACAATCACGTCGACATTACCGTTGTAAAGATCGCGGCCTTCGACATTACCTGCAAAGTTCAATGGCAAATGCTTAATTAGCTGGTAGGCGTGTCTCGTGAGGTCGTTTCCTTTTCCTTCTTCTTCGCCGATCGAGAGCACACCCACTCGGGGATTCGTCACGCCGAAAATTTTGCGAAAATAGACTTCGCCCATCACTGCGAACTGCTCCAGGTTCTGCGGCTTGGAATCGACATTGGCGCCAACATCCAGCAGGATGGCAGCCGTGCCTTTAGCAGTGGGAAAAACCGCCGCCAGCGCTGGCCGGTCCACGCCGGGAAGAGCACCCAGGACCATCTTCGCGCTGGCCATGGCTGCGCCGGTGTTGCCAGCAGTGATGAAACCTGCCGCCTTGCCTTCGCGCACCAGACGCAAACCGACGCGAAGCGACGAATCCCGCTTGCTGCGCACTGCCTGCGCCGCCTTCTCGTCCATCCCGATCACTTCCCTGGCATTTACGATACTGATGTCATTGCTGAGGAAGTGTGCGGTGGGATGGTTCCGCAGTTCGGCGCGCAGCAGATCTTCCTTGCCGACGAGCACTACATTCACGTCACACTGGCGTGCAGCAAGAATGGCGCCTTCGACTTCCGGCTTCGGGGCACGGTCCGAACCCATCGCATCGACGGCTATGACTGTCGGCATCGAGTTGGTTTCTTAGACCTCGGTGGTGTTGTGGTGTTTCGGGCCGCGCCGGCTCATTGCCTGAGTCGCGACGCCGATCTCGAACCGGTGAAAAAACCGCCGGGCGGGGCTGGCGCGCGCCGCACAGAAACAGCTACCCGGCTTTCTCCACTTCCACGATTTCGCGCCCCTTATAGTAGCCGCACTTCGGGCAAGCGCGATGGGGCAATTTCTTCTCGTGACAGTTAGGACATTCGGAGACCGAGGGAGCGGCCAGATGATCGTGCGCTCTGCGCCGGCTGGTGCGTGCCTTGGAGTGCCTTCGTTTCGGATTTGGCATGAAAACGTACCTCTATCTTGTTTACGGCTCAATGGCCGAATTATTTCTGCAGTTTGTTTCGAATATCTTTCAGCGCCGCCCAACGCGGCTCTTCCTGCGGCTGACATTTACAGCTGCCGGTATTCAGATTCTGCCCACATTGCGGGCACAATCCCTTGCATTGCTCGCTGCAAACCACTTTCAGGGGCACCGTCAGCAAAACCTGCTCGCGCAGCACGTCTTCCAGCAGCAGGCCGTCCCGCTGGTAGTACCCAACATCGGCCTCCGCCGGACTGGAAAGCGAGATCTCGCTGTCGCCTGCGTCGGAACCCTGCGGCCGATACAGCAGGTCGAAATTGTTCTTTACGTCCCGCGCTACCGGTTCCAGACAGCGGGCGCACAGGATTTCGATTCCAGTGGAGAAACCGCCCACCAGTCGGATATCGTCTATGTTGCCGCGCCGGCTATGATGCTCCTCGACCAGCATCGCTCGTCCGGCTGATTTCAGCGGACTCGCTTGGCGTACATCTGGCCCCAAATCAATAGTTTCCGGCTGCCACTCCTGATCGAACTCAATCAGGTTGTGATGGAGTTGCAGCTCTTGCAGACTGATAAACATCTTTCGACTCGCCGCGTCCCAAAGCGGACACACTTCCACAGATGGGCTCACGCATCAAGACGCAAGTTTTAAGAATAAAGGTCAGGTAGCAAAAGTGTCAATTGAGTCATGGGGTTGAGGGCCAGGTGGTTGCGGTAATTCCTGCCGGTAGACAGCTCGGCGAACTCAGCGCTTGAGGGAAAATTCATTCCCCGCAGCGGTCATGCTGAGCGCGGAGAATCGCGGCTTCCCTTATGCTGAAGCGTGCGTTTCGTTGTGGGTAATCGCGGCGGCCGCCGGCATAGCGGGTTTGGGTCCGCGCTTTTTCACCAGCAGCAAGCGGATGCGCTCCAACAGATCCATGGGCGAGTAAGAACCCTTGGACATGAAGGCATCGGCACGCAGATCGCGGTCCCACATGCGAATGCGTCCGGAGACCAGAATGGCGGGAGTTTGCGGCGAAAGATTCTTGATTTCTTCGACCAGGCTGTTGCCGTCGCGGCCGGGAAGCACCAGGTCGGCGAGCACAAGATCGATGCCTCCACGGCGGAAAATTTCCAGCGCCTGCTCGGCATCGGAACTGGTAAGGACCCGGTAGCCGCGGGTCTCCAGCATCACCTTGCGAATGGAAAGATTCTGCTCATTATCATCGACGCAGAGGATGGTTCTTTTGGGTTTCATGCTTTCCAGCGTGCAGGCTCATGGCTCCGAGAAGAAAACCGAAAGCGTTCCAGGGGCGTCCTGCCACAATCTTTCTTTTTAGTTTTGTTTTTTCTGTGGCGAATCCAACCAGGCTCACGCATCCTAAAGACACCACCGCAAACTGTAAAGTGGCAAGCATGCAAACATGACGTGAAAATTTCTTTGTTGCTGCTGTGGTGCAGGAACGGAACTCGAATCTGAAGACCGAGTGGCTGTGAGGCTCAGAAATTCAGTTCGCCGCGCGCTACCTCGACCGTGTTTCCACCCACGCGAATGTTAATTACCCGGTCACCCTCTCGCTCACCACGCACAAAAATCCGGCTGGGACGTTTAATCTCCAGTCCCTGTTCGATCAATACGCGCTCGCCGGGTTGGGCCACACCATACTTGACCATCCATGCGGCGCAGGCACCGGCGGCGGAGCCAGTCGCGGGATCTTCGCCGTTGTAGAAGATCATGCGTGCGTGGAGATGGGTCCGAGGATCAACGGTCTCGCGCGAGACGAAGTAGAAGAACTTGCCGTCGGTGTGCCGCAGATACTCAGCCGCCTGATGGAAGTTGATATGGAGGTCTTGAATCACCTTCAGAGAGCGCAGGGGCACGATCACGAAGGACAGGCCAGTGGAGACAGTCTGAATGGGCAGATCGTCACGAATGTCATCGCGCGCAAGACCCACGCAGCGGGCGACGTCTTCGCGGGAGTGGATGGAACCAAACTCGGGATCGCGCTGCTGCATTTCACCAAAAACAGTTCCGGCGTCATCCGTTTCAAAATGGACGGGAATTTTGCCCACTCTTAGATCGAGCCAGATCACATCCGAACCGCTGGTTGCACGCAGCACAGCGGCCGTTCCCAAGGTGGGGTGACCGGCAAAGGGCAGCTCTTCCGCCACGGTGAAGATGCGCACCTTGGAGGCGTGGCCGAGGCCTGAAGGCGGTTCCTCGCCGTTGGGAATTACAAAAGTGGTCTCGCAGAAGTTCATCTCCCGCGCGATGGCTTGCATTTGTTCGCTGGTGAGGCTGCGGGCATCCGTGAATACCGCCAACTGGTTGCCTTCGAGCGGCTTGGCGGTGAAGACATCAACCTGGACAAAGGGAAGGGAATGCATAACTTTGAATCGTAAGATTCGGACAAGAGATGAATCGATGCAGCAATTCTACAATGCCTGGTTTTGACCCTCCCCCGCAGGGAGGCGTAGTCTAAAAGCCACACGCAGACTTTTCAGTTTCCGGCTAATCCTGTTGTTGTAGCCAAGCGCTGGGGTTAGCGCATAAGAGCGCCAGCCGGCGGAATGAGCAGTGGGCGGTGCGAACGGTCTCCTCCTCCCCCAGATCAGTTCCGCAAGTTGCAGATCATAATCAAGGTCCTCATTCAGTGGCAGTGACAGGATCAAGGACGAATGTTGCGCTAACTGCCTCTCAAGCAGAGCGAATGGCCTGGGTCGAAGGAGCAGAATCATGAATATTGAAACGACAGCCGTGCCGCGCATGCCCAAGATCAATGAACTGGCTCCGGACTTCGAGGCCAAGTCGACGTATGGCGTTGTCCGGTTGACGGACTTCACCCGCCAAGGCAAATGGGTGATGTTGTTCTCCCATCCCGCCGATTTCACGCCCGTCTGCACCACCGAGTTCATTGCGTTCGCAGAGCGAAGCGCAGATTTCGAAAAGCGCAACGTGCAGTTGCTCGGCTTGTCGATTGACAGCGTGTACTCGCACATCGCGTGGGTGCGTAATATCGAAGAAAAAGCGGGAGTGAAGGTGCCCTTCCCAGTGCTGGCTGATCTGGATCAGAAGGTTGCGCGCGCCTACGGCATGGTGCACGAGTCGGTGAGCGACACAGCAACTGTCCGGGCGGTGTTTATGATCGATCCCAAGGGAGTGATCCGGGCCATACTCTATTACCCGATGTCGCTGGGGCGGAACGTGGATGAACTGATTCGGGTTATCGATGCGTTGCAGGTCGCCGACAAGAACGGGATCTCGACTCCGGCGAACTGGAAACCGGGAGATCCGGTGGTGGTGGCAGCCCCGGCTACCCAAGCGGAGGCCGAGGCTCGGGTTGCGGGCAAGAACGGCCTGCAAATCACCGACTGGTATTTGAGCAAGAAGTCGCTCTAGGGTTCACAAACTTCAGTCTCCGGGTTGGGCGCGTAGGCCGGTCATGGAATCAAGGTGAATGCGGAAAAAGATAGGGGCAATCAGATGGTCAGCTGACTTCAACTGCCGTTCTGCCATTGCATTCAGCCACCAATGATGATGTTTCTCCAGCAGCTCGCGGGCATGCTCGCGCTCATCCGCATATTGCGGCTCGGGCAGTTCCTGGTATAGCCCGGTGGCGACCAGCGTCATCCACTGAGACTGGCTCTTGATTTCCTCGACTTCTAAACATACCTTCGGATTCGCCCGCATCCACTCGATCTTTTGTCCAAGGGTGGAGAGCACGTAGACGTAATCAGCCTCGTAAGCAAAATAGACGGGAACTATATAGGGCTGACCATCGAGGGAGCAGGCCAGCCTGCCCAGCGAAGCCCGCATCAGAACTTCGCGGCATTCCTTCTCGGACATTTCGGTGACCATCATGGCTGCAGTCTCGTATCCAGCGGCGTGGATGTGGGCGCCTAAGAAAAGTTTGGCGAAAGCCGCTCAGACGCTTACACGAATATCACATTCGCAAGAAGATCGCACCGGGAGATTCGCTGGTCAAGGCTCAAAGGGTGACCTGACATAACGCCTCCTCATAAATCTTTGTTGAAGCGTTCATGGTGTTTACCATTGCCACTGGTGCCATCTCGCACTACGCCTGCTGGAGAAGTTGGGCGGCGGCGGTCTGCCCGCTTCATCTCGCAAGTGCCGGCTGATCACCTTCAAGGTTGCGGCACGGCTTGCAAGACGATTGGATGCGGCATCCGTAGGAGCACTTACCTGACAGGCGAAACAGCTGTAACTGTGACGAACCAGTCGCAATCGTTAAGGGCGGAAGCCAGGATCCGGTAAGAAAGCCACCGATTGCGCGGATTCTCACGGCTTGAAATCTCAAATAAACGAAATCCGCGAAGATGGGTGCTAATCCGTGGCCATGTTTAGGCCGGAACACCGTGATCCATGTGCTTGATGAGCGAATGGGTGAGTAACGCCGCACCTCGTTTACAATCGGATGGCCGCGCGATTCCAAGCGGCTGGCCGGCCGCGGAAGCGCATGGGGTCCGGTGATCCTCCCGGTCTTCAAAACCGGCGATTGTCGGGTTTGTCCCGGCAATGGTGCGTTCGACTCGCACACGCTTCCGCCATAAAAACCTAGAGTCTTTGGGCAACATTTTGACTGTTGCATGCGACGAATCTTTTTACCCTTCGCGCCCGGCGCAAGCTGGGGACCCGGGGCGAATCCGGGGGGGGACCTGCTCCCAATAGACGGACCTCCTTCCAATAATTGACCGATTCGCAACGGAAGATCCGCGGACCTCTCTGCATTGATTGACCCATTCGTAATGGAAGGTCCGCAGCCGGAGCTATTGAGGATATGTCGTGAGACGCCCGGCAGAATCTTAGAAGACTCATTTGGCTTCTGGTCAATACAGAGAACAACGTATATGCCGCTCAGTTGTCTGTGCCGCATTATGTCTTTGGGAGAGCAGGTCCGGGATGCCCTGAGTTGTCTCCTTATCCCAGAACACCTCATCGGTCGTGTGGCTTTTCGTGGAATCCTGCGGTTGTGGACGCATGGAAGATGGCATTACGAATCCTGGTTGTTGACGATCATGAACCGGTCAGGCGTGCAATAACTTCACTCCTTGCGAAACGCCCCGACTGGCACGTGTGCGGCGAGGCAGCGGATGGCGTGGAGGCAGTTGCGCGGGCGAAAGAACTGCGTCCTGACGCGGTGCTGATGGATGTTTCCATGCCCAAGATGGACGGGCTGCAGGCAACGAACGCACTACGCCAACAACTACCCGGAACGAAAGTCATCATTATCAGTCAGAATGATCCCGCCGTGGTTCGGCGACAAGCGGCGCAAGTGCGGGCTGATGCTTACGTCGGGAAAGATACGATGGCACAAGAGCTTATCCCTTCGATAGAGAAACTGTTCGTTGATGCTGCCACTAACAGTAGTGCAGATACTTTGACAAGACGCCCTGGCGAAGAAATCTCTGCTTGGCTTCCGGGCGGCGGGGAGATGGGCGAGCGAATCCGCGCATTCGACTGGAGGAAGACGGTTCTTGGTCCAGTGGACCGCTGGCCGGAGTCGCTAAAAACTGCGGTCCGCATCTGTGTCGGCTCTCGCAATCCCATCGTGCTTTGGTGGGGTAGATCGGAGTTATCACAGTTTTACAACGATGCCTATATTTCATTCTTGGGCAGCAAGAAACACCCGGTTTTTCTGGGCCGCTCGGGACGAGAGTGCTGGAGCGAGATTTGGGGAACCATGGCCCCGATGCTAGAGAAGGTTTTCACCACCGGTGACGCCACGTGGTCCGAAGACTTCCTCTATGTGCTGAATCGAAATTTGCCTCGCGAGGAAGGTTACTTTACTTTTTCCTACAGCCCCATTTGGGGTGATGCGGGAAAAGTCGAAGGGATCTTTTGCGCGTGTTACGAAACAACGGCACGAGTTATCAGTGACCGGCGTCTCCGCACACTTCGTGACCTGGGACGAACGATCTCGAGCGCCAAAACAGCGGAACAGGCATGTAGATCAGCTGCGAAGATTCTCGAAGGCAATCCTGCTGACATTCCGTTTGCGCTGTTTTACCTCCTCGATGAGGACGGACACCATGCGCGCCTTGCTGCAACGAGTGGCTTCATCGGAGACAGTGAAGCCGCCGTTGAGGGAATTGACCCGAACTCGCCTCTGACTGCTTGGCCCTTCAAGGAGGTTCTCGAGAGTGGGTCATCCAAGATCCTAACCGATCTCACACAGCGCTTTGGACACTTGCCGGGAGGCCCGTGGCCGGAATCTCCAGAAAGCGCCCTCATCCTTCCTATCGCTGCTGCTGGCCAGCCCGGTCCAGCAGGGTTCCTGATAGCGGGTTTCAGCCCGCGGCGAATTGTAGACGCGGACTACCACAGTTTTCTTGAGCTGATAGAAGGACACGTCGCCACAGCCATCGCCAATTCTCGCGCCTACGAAGAGGAACGGAAACGTGCCGACGCGTTGGCGGAAATAGATCGTGCGAAGACGCTTTTTTTCAGCAATGTCAGCCACGAATTCAGGACGCCTCTCACATTGATGCTCGGTCCCTTGGAGGACACCCTTGCCAGCTCGACTGGGGTGGCCGATGAACAACGAAGAAATCTCGAAGTGGCTCATCGGAATTCCTTGCGCTTGCTCAAGTTGGTCAACACGCTTTTGGATTTTTCGCGTATCGAAGCTGGCCGCATTGAGGCTTGCTTCGAGCCAGCCAACTTAGCGCAACTGACTTCTGGGCTTGCCAGTGTATTCCGCTCGGCGATCGAGCGAGCTGGGCTGCGGCTACTCATTAACTGCGAGGAAATTGGTGAGCAGGTTTACATCGATCGGGAAATGTGGGAAAAGATCGTTTTCAACCTGATTTCGAACGCTCTGAAGTTCACTTTCGAGGGTGAGATTGAAGTTTCAGTGAGGAAAGTGGGCGATGCGGTTGAACTCGCCGTTCGAGATACGGGAACCGGTATTCCCGCCGACGATCTGCCGCACCTGTTCGAGCGATTCTATCGAGTCAAGAATGCCCATGGGCGCTCGTTCGAGGGAAGCGGTATCGGTCTTGCGCTGGTGGAGGAGCTCGCCAAGCACAATGGCGGCTCGGTGCGAGTCGAGAGCAAGGTGGGGCTGGGAAGCACGTTTACGGTAACTATTCCGTTGGGCAAAGACCACTTACCTGCTGACCGAATCAGCGCGCAGCGTTCGCTGGCATCAACCGCCCTGCGAGGCGAGACCTACATTGAAGAAGCTTTACATTGGCTCTCGGATGTCCCTAACACCCAGGAATTTCTGTCAACCGACGCTCTTTTGCCCGCCCATGTCTCAGGTACCGGGGACAAAAAACGCTCCCGCATTCTGCTCGCGGATGACAATGCCGATATGCGGGACTACGTCCGAAAGTTACTCTCCTCCAGTTTCGACGTGGAAGTCGCTCCCGATGGTGAAGCGGCGCTGGAGGCGATTCGCTCGCGTCCCCCTGACCTCATCCTCAGTGATGTAATGATGCCGAAGCTGGATGGATTCGGGCTATTGAAGGAATTGCGGTCGGATCATCGTACGGCAACGAT
>DASPRM010000059.1 GCA_035624455.1 Terriglobales bacterium | reverse complement strand
GGACTCGGAGGAGACGAAACGTCGGTCGCCAAACATTTTGTCGCCGTATCGACAAATGCGGCGGAAGTAGCGAAGTTCGGTATCGACACCGCCAACATGTTCGAATTCTGGGACTGGGTCGGCGGACGCTACTCCATGGATTCCGCGATCGGCCTTTCGACAATGCTCGCCATCGGTCCTGACAACTTTCGTTCCATGCTGAACGGCTTTCATCAAATGGACGAGCATTTTCGCACCGCTCCCCTGCAGCGTAACCTGCCCGTGGTGATGGGCATTCTGGCCGTTTGGCATAACGACTTTTTCGGCGCGCAGACCGTTGCTGTCCTGCCTTATGAGCAGTACCTCAAGCGTTTTCCCGCTTACCTGCAACAGTTGACGATGGAAAGCAATGGCAAGCACGTCAGGCTCGACGGCAAACCAGTCGCCCACGATACCGGGGCCATCTACTGGGGCGAACCTGGGACGAATGGACAACACTCGTTCTATCAGTTGATCCACCAGGGGACCCGGCTCATTCCCTGCGACTTCATTGCATGTGCTACACCGCTCAATCCGCTTGGCCGGCATCATGACCTGCTTCTGGCAAACGTGTTTGCCCAGACCGAAGCGCTCGCGTTTGGAAAGACAGCCGAACAGGTAAAGGCTGAGGGCACGCCGGCCTGGCTTGTGCCGCACCGGATCTTCGAGGGCAATCGTCCATCGAGCACCATTCTGGCGGATAAGTTGACCCCCGAAACCCTTGGCAAACTGGTGGCGCTTTACGAGCATTCGGTCTTTACCCAGGGTGTCATCTGGAACATTGATTCGTTCGACCAGTGGGGCGTCGAACTCGGTAAGGTTCTGGCCCAGCGCATCATTCCAGAATTGGAGAGCAAGGCAGAACCCGTCCTCCAGCACGACAGCTCGACAAACGCTTTGATTCAGCGTTATCGAAAGCTCAAAAAATCGCACTGACCGCGATTGGATCTTTTGCAACCCTTATGCATCCCGCCCCCCAGCCTTGGGGCTAGTCGAGAATCAGAATAGGAGCACATATGCAGCTTGGAATGATCGGACTGGGAAGAATGGGGGCCAACATGGTGCGGAGACTCCTGAGGAATGGGCACACCTGCGTTGTGTTCGACAGGTCTTCAAAAGCAGTGAACGAACTGCTCGCGGAGAACGCCCTAGGAGCGACTTCATTGGCGGATTTGGTAAAGAAGCTGGAAAAACCTCGGGCGGTGTGGCTTATGGTTCCGGCGGCCGTTGTCGACAAAACCATTGCTGAGCTGGTGCCCCACCTCGACGCCGGCGACATCCTCATCGACGGTGGAAATTCCTACTACATCGACGACATCCGGCGCGCCGAGGATCTCGCGGCACGGCGCATCCACTACATGGATGTGGGCACAAGCGGCGGCGTCTGGGGCCTGGAGCGCGGCTACTGCATGATGATCGGCGGCGAAAAGGAAGTCGTCCAGCATCTCGACCCGATCTTCTCGGCGCTGGCACCTGGTAGGGGCGACATACCGCGCACGCCCGGTCGTGAGCACGTGGATGGCACTGCCGAGTTGGGTTATTTGCACTGCGGTCCGAACGGCGGGGGGCACTTCGTCAAGATGGTGCACAATGGGATCGAGTATGGAATCATGGCCGCCTATGCCGAAGGCTTGTCCGTGCTGCAGTCCGCGAACGTCGGAAAGCGAGAGGCCCAGATTGACGCTGAAACCACTCCATTGCGCGATCCCGAAAACTACAAATATGACTTTGAGCTCAAGAACATCGCCGAAGTGTGGAGACGCGGCAGCGTAATTGCTTCGTGGCTGCTTGACCTCACGGCGGTTGCCCTGCTCAAGGACCCGGCACTTTCCCGATTCGCCGGCCGGGTGTCGGACTCCGGCGAAGGCCGATGGACAATCGAGGCGGCGATCGACGAAGCCGTGCCAGTTCCAGTGCTCACCGCGTCTCTGTATGAGCGCTTCAGTTCGCGTGGCGAAGCCGACTTTGCCGACAAACTCCTGTCCGCGATGCGTTACGAATTTGGCGGGCACCTCGAACAACCAGTGGAAAAACCGACCGCCGCTTGAGGAGAGTTCATGAACAGTGCGCACTCGGACGCGCTGTTTTCTTCGGCGCCACGCGGCGATCTTGCCTGCAAGAGGATTTTCCGGCACCTGGGGCCCGGATGAAGTCACGCGTGTGACTCCTCCGGGAAGATGGCACAACCCCGCCGGCAAGGAAGCATTTTCAGGAGCAAGTGAAACGCATGATGAGAATTGAAATCTACGCCGATGCCGACTCGGTCGCGCGAAGAGGGGCTGCGTTTATCGCCGCGGAAGCCAGATCCGCGGTCGCAAATCGTGGGTCCTTTATTCTCGCGGTCAGCGGCGGCCACACTCCATGGGTTATGCTACGTGAACTCACGCGGGAAGACGTCCCCTGGAACGCCCTGCATGTGGTGCAAGTGGACGAAAGGGTCGCCCCCGCAGGACATCCCGACCGAAATCTTACCCACCTGCGTGAGAGCCTGCTCGCTCATGCGCCATTGCGCCCGGAACAGATTTATCCCATGGCGGTCGAATCCGCAGACTTGAATGCGGCATGCGCTCAATATGCACAGACGCTCCAGTCGATCGCCGGGTCGCCACCGGTGCTTGACCTCGTTCACCTGGGCCTTGGACCCGACGGCCACACGGCTTCCCTGGTGCCGGGCGATCCGGTGCTCGAGATCAATGCTGCGGATGTGGCCGTCACCGGCCTCTATCAGGGCCGT
>DASPRM010000058.1 GCA_035624455.1 Terriglobales bacterium | reverse complement strand
TTATGCGCAGCAACTGAACTCGCAGGAGGACCGCCTGCAGCAACTGCGCACGGAAGTAGCCGACCTCCGGCAGCAGCACTCGAGAGCCAACAGCGATTTCACCAGCTACCTGATGAGCCTGTCATTGGACGAGACGGTGCGGTGAGAAGTTAGAGGTTGGGTCGGATGAAGTGTGCAGTGAAACCAGGGGGTGAGTCAGTATTTTAACTTCATCCTTCACCCGATCGTACTTCGTACTTATTGAGAGGCGTTGACTGGACTGGAGCTGCGCTCCAGCGCGGGCGCGCGCACAGCAAAGAAGCTGTGGTCGTAGAGATTGCGGTACATGCGGCCGGAGATCTCGGCTGCCTTAGGACCAAAAGTCGGACGGCCGCCGCGGAGGAAGACCACAACCACGACCTTTCCGAAGTTCGTATTGGCATACGACGCAAACCAGCCGAACCGCGTACCGTTCTTCGAGCAGGTCCCAGTTTTGCCCAGGATCTCTTCTTCATCGAAGCTGGCGCGCAGCGGACGCGCGGTGCCGTAGAGCACGGCCGCCGCCATCCCATCCGTCATATCCGGGATTACATTCGCGATATCGAGATGCCGTTTGACCTTGGGCTGGAAGTTGGCCACTTCCTCCGGGGTAGTAGGATGCTGCAAGTAATAAAGAGTGCCGCCGTTGGCGATCGCCGAAACCAGCGCGCCCAATTGCAGCGGAGTCATGGAAATGCTCTCGCCGAACGAACACATCTTCCCGACGCCGCCCTGCTTCTCACCTAATTCCTCGGTCGGATAAATGCCAAGATGCTCGCCGGGAATGTTGTAGCCGGCGAGCTCGCCCAGTCCGTATTGATGCGCGTAGTAGCTGACCTTCTCAAATCCCAGCTTGCGTCCCAGCACTTCGAAATAAGTATTGTTGGAGTGCGCCAAAGCATCGGTTAGATCCATGCGGTAACGCCCGCCGAGGCTGACTTTCGTCTCCTTGCTGATGATGCCCTCGCTAAGCGCGGCTAATGCGACCGACAGCTTGATGGTGGAACACGGCTGCGCGCCTTCGGAAAGGGCCAGCGGTTGGTTCACCATGGCCAGAATTCGTCCCGAATTGGGGTCAACGGCCACGATAGTTCCGTTCATGTCGCCCAGGGCATCGATCGCTGCCTGGCGAACAATGGCATCTTCACCGGCGGCAAGATCCGTCGCGGTCTGATCCCCGGCAAAAGAACTCGTATAGAAACGCTCGTAATAACGATGATGACGGCGGGAACGCGAGTAGCTGGCGCGCACCACGCGGCGGCTATGGCGACGCTGCGTCATCGTGTGTTGGGCGCGCGGATTCTCGGTTACGGTCGAAGACTTGGTCTTGGGGTGAGAGAGCGAATGGGTGGATACGGTGGCTGCGCTCGCATTGCTCAGAGGCAGAAACGTCGCCGCGAATAGAACCAGCAGCGTGCGAAACAGTTCTAGTGGAACTGACCTTTTTTGCATTCCTTCCACCCAAATCCCCTGGCTCGTTCGGTCGCACTCCCCCTGAACGCAAACGGAGCAACTCGCGGGCAGTTCAAGTTGAGCGGAGGTGCTCAAATCTTACGAAACTCTTTGATGTCGAGACAACGAAAACCCGCGTTTCTTGCCCTCTTTCTGCTCTCTTCCCTGCCAATCGTATCAGATGCAAGTCTGGATCAAAACGCTCCCAAAAGGAGGACTCACTTTGGTAATGGGAAATGATTACCAGGAGCGCCAACTTCGCAAAATACCAAGCAATCCCCTGGGTAACTTTCGCTTTTACCTCGCCCCCTTTGCCTGCCCCACCCGTGTCGCTCCCGCCTTTGGAGCGACAGGGTGGGATTATCGGCGCCATGCTGAACAGTCACAGGCTCTCTCCACGTTTCCGAATAAAAGCCGGAACATCGAGATCATCCTGGTCATAAGCCGGCTTAACCGTGGTGGCAACCTCGCTGACCGAGGCGAACTCGCGGTGCACAGCCGGAGATCGTACCGGCAGGGGCCCGACTGCGACCTCTTCCTCCTCCTCAACTACCGCGGCGACGACTTGTGCGGCCGGACTGGGAGACAAAGGCGCATAGCTCGCGTTCGAGCGTATCTGCACCCCGCCAGCGTAGGCTACCCGCTCGCGGCGCTCGGGATGCGCGTCCTTGAAGCCCGTGGCGATCACCGTGATCTTCACTTCCTCTTTCATCTTTTCGTCGAGTACGGCGCCAAAGATGATGTTGGCATCTTCATGCGCTGCGCTCTGGATGATGGTGGAGGCTTCATTGACTTCCGCCAGCCTCAGCGTACTGGAGCCGGTGACGTTGATCAGGATTCCCCGTGCCCCGTCAATGGCGCCGGCTTCCAGCAGCGGCGAAGCGATGGCACGCTGCGCGGCTTCTACCGCGCGCCGTTCACCCTTGGCGGTTGCGGTGCCCATCACCGCGTATCCCATCCCGGCCATAATCGCTTTCACGTCCGCGAAATCGCGGTTGATGATCCCGGGAATGGTGATGATGTCGGAAATGCCCTGCACCGCCTGGCGGAGGATGTCATCCGCCACGCGGAAGGACTGGAAGAAGCCCGCATCCTGGGCGACCGCCAGCAGCTTCTCGTTGGGAATCACGATCAGCGTGTCGACACAGTCAAGCAACTCTTGCAGGCCGCGCTCGGCTTGCTGCATGCGACGCCGGCCTTCAAAGACAAAAGGTTTGGTGCACACCGCAACCGTGAGGGCGCCCATCTCGCTGGCGAGTGAGGCGATGATCGGCGCCGCGCCCGTGCCGGTGCCGCCGCCGAGTCCGGCGGTCACAAACACCATGTCGGCGCCTTCCAGGGCTTCGATGACCTTGTCGGCATCTTCCAGCGCGCCCTTGCGGCCGACTTCCGGATTGGCGCCGGCCCCCAGCCCATTGGTGAGCTTGACGCCCAATTGCAGCTTTACCGGCGCGCGCGACATCTTCAGCGCCTGCAGATCGGTGTTGGCCACCATGAAATCGACGCCTTCCAGCTGCGCATCGATCATTCGGTTGACAGCATTGCTACCGCCTCCGCCCACACCAATGACCTTGATCTTGGCGGTGTTCGGTGCTTCATCGTTGAATTGGATGCGAATGTCGTTTGGATCAGTCACTGCCATCCTCTCTCGTTACGAGTCTCTCTTCCCGAATAACCCCTTGAGCTTTGCTCCTAGTCCCTGCCCGTTCATGTTTTGCGACATGCGCATGCGATAGGCATACAGAATGGTGCCAATCGCAGTCGCGAACTCTGGTTGCGCCAGTTCGGCCGGCATTCGGGCCAGCGGCGTAGGAATCGCAACGCGCACCGGCTTGCGCAGCACCGACTCGGCAACTTCGGCAATGGAGTTGAGTTTGGCCCCGCCGCCGGTCAGCACCAATCCTGCCGCGCACAGATCCAGGACCCCAGCCTGGCGCAGGTGATCACGCATGATCTCGAACAGCTCGCGCGCCCGCGGTTCCAGAATTTCGCCCAGCTGGCGTTGCGCCATCATGCGCGAAGGACGGTCACCAACCGAGGGAACCTCGATTTCGTTTGTTTCCGGAATCCGGGTGACAATGGCGTTGCCAAAAAGCTTCTTGATTTTCTCCGCTTCCGCGAGCGGCGTTCGCAGGCCGACGGCAACGTCGTTGGTGAAGTGATCCCCGCCGAGGGGAATCGCTCCCGTGTGAATGACCGAGCCTTCGTGATAGACGACGATGTCCGTCGAACCGGCGCCCAGGTCGGCGAGGCAGACCCCGAGCTCGCGCTCATCTCCGCGCAGAATGGCCTCGGCGCAAGCCAGGCCTTCGAAGACCGTGTTGTCGACATGCACGCCGGCACGATTGAGGGTGGTGATCACGTTCTGGCTGGCGCTGGCTGACGCCGTCACTACATGCACTCGAACTTCCAGCTTGGTGCCCACCATTCCAGCGGGTTCGCGTACCCCGGGTTGACCATCGAGAATGAATTCCTGCGGCAGGATGTGCAGCACCTGGCGATCGTCGGGCAGCGCGATGGCGCGGGCGCGATCCACCGAAACCCGGATATCGTCACGCGTGATCTCCCGCGTGCGAGTCCCCAGCGTGCTTCCTCCCTGGCTGTTCACTCCACGCACATGGGCGCCTGCAATTCCTACTACGGCATGCTCGACTGGTGTACCGGCCGCGTTCTCGGCCTGTTCGACGGCGTCCTGCACCGAGGCAATCGCCTTTTCCAGATCTACAATCAGTCCCTTGCGCGAGCCTCGAGATTCACAAAGTCCATGCGAGCGATAGCGCAGACCACCGTCGGTGATCTCCGCCACCAGCACGCATGTTTTCGCACTACCCACGTCGATCGCAGTTAGCAAGCTATTTCCTCGATCCAACCATGACTGCGAAATTTCAAACCATTACTCTGGAACCGTCATCCTGAGCGAAGCGCCGGGGATGTCTTCCCGACCGGCGTTCTTCGCGGGTCGCAAGCGCGGAGTCGAAGGACCTTGCGGTTCCGTCGGGAAATCCTTCCACTCTCACGCACGCTCTCTTCACCGCCTGACGTGCCGCGCCGACGCCTTCTTGCCAGCAGCTGGCACGCTGGCCGGATGCACTTTCGCTGCGGGCGTAATCGGAACCTGCTTTCTAGCCTCGGGCGCGTCTGGGTTCACGATTACCTGCCCGTCATAACGCAAATCCACGGAATCCAGTTTGGAAAATTGCTGCCGCCATTCCTGTACATGCGCTTTGTAAAGCTTGAAGCGTTCGGCGAAATTCGAACCCCCAAGATGAACCAGCACATTTCCCGCCGGATCACTCACGGTCACCTTCACGTCTTCCGGGTCGATCAGATCCACGTCGCTTAGATCCTGCGAATAGTGCGCTCCGCCTTCATCCAGCTGCCTGGCCAGCTCGCCATAAATCTTCATGCGAGCGGCGCGCGTGGAGAGCGGTTCGGAGGGCGCCATACCCACCAGCACCGGAAAGGAATATTTCCGGGTGCCGCCCGGCGGCAGATCCATCACCACGCCATGGCTATCGATCAAAGCCACATGCGATCCCACCTGGACGAAGGCAACTGGGGTTCGCTCCTTGATTTCCACGTTCAGCCAGTTGGGCAGCAGCCGCATCACGGTTGCGCTTTCCACCCAGGGAATCTCTTCCAGCTGTTTCTTGCGCTGCTCGAGTGGAACGAAAAATAAGTTGCGTCCGATGTCCTCGCCCATAACCTGCATGACCTGCTTGTGGCTGACGTGCTGCATTCCGCTGATCTCGATGCTATCGCTGGATTCCAGGCGAAATCGCCAGGAATGGGATCCGTACTGGTAGGTCATGCTGGCAATCAGCGCGGTGGCGGCCAGAACTGCGGTCAAGACTGCCCCCATTTTGAGGTAGCTGGCATTCTTGCCGCGCAACGCGCCCCGGCGCACCGTCACCCTTTTCTGGGCACGCAGAAAGGGCGATTCCTCTTCCACGTCGAGGTCGGCGAGGCGGGGATCCAGTTCAGGATCGGCCAGCTGAGAAGCGGCGGACGGGCCGGCGCGAGGAGAAGCTTCGTCGCCCGGATAAAGTGGACCGTTATTCCGTGCCATCAGGAATAGTCTGGTCTGTAGAGAAACGCCGCAGAGTCACTATAACTTGTGAGCGCAAGCCGCAGTATCGAAATTCCGTTGTCCATTTTGTGGAAAACTCTGTCCTGGATAACGCCAACAGACGCGAGGATGTGCAGGATTAAGGCTCTTGTGGCGGCATTTCTTAATGATCTTGAAAGTTCGTCTTTAGCTTTCCGAATGGGACGGGGGTATCTGATTGTTTACTACCTGCGGCATCCCAACTTCCCGCCCAAGTAACCCCAAAATAGGGACCCACCTCTGGGACAACCCCCTTGGGTTGACAAAGGTAACAAATATGTTACCATAGCCCATGATTGAGGTCCTTGAATACCTCGACGCCGGCGGCCGCAGTCCATACCGCAAGTGGTTTGATGGGCTCAACGCGCCGACGGCAGCCAAGGTCGCGATAGCAGTTACGCGCCTGGCTCAGGGCAACTTCTCCAACATCAAGAGCGTTGGCGCGGGAGTGTTCGAGTACCGCCTCGATTTCGGTCCCGGTTATCGCATCTACTTCGGCAAAGATGGAGAGCGTCTGATGATACTTCTCGGCGGCGGAACAAAAAGCGCCAGCAGCGGGATATTAGGGACGCAACCTCCCGGTGGCGGGACTACAAGACAAGGAAGCAGGAGATAGCAAATGGCATTGACGCGAAGCTTTAAGGAGACGATCCAAGCGAGGGTGAAACGTGACCCTGCATTTCGCCGAGAGCTCTTGCGTGAAGGTATCGAGAGCTTCCTGGCGGGAGATGTGGAAACTGGCAAGACAGTGCTGCGTGACTACATCAATGCTACCGTCGGGTTTAACGAGTTGGCGGAGGCTACACACCGGTCCCCCAAGAGCCTGATGCGAATGCTCGGGCCGTCCGGAAATCCACAGGCACGGAACCTGTTTGCGATTGTGAAGTATCTTCAGAAAAAGGAAAAAGTCATCTTCAAGTTGCGGACGGCTATGGCTGCGGGATAGGAGAGAGTGGACGTCAGTCTTGCCCTCCTGTCATCCTGAGCGAGGACGGGGCACACCAGCCCCCGTCCGAGTCGAAGGACCTTGCGTTTTCCCCGAACCCGGAACAGGTGAACTTGCTGTCATGGTCCCCAATTTTTCCAAAATCAGCGGGCTCAGTTGCGAGATATTCCCTGCGCCGAGCGTCAGAACCATGTCTCCTGGCTGAGCGATCGACGAGACCGCGTTAGCGGCATCGTCAAATGAGCTCACATAGCGAGCAGGTTTCCCGTGGGCAGAAATCTTCTCCGCAACCGCCTGTCCGGTTACTCCTGGGATCGGCGCCTCGCTGGCCGGATAGATATCGAGCACAAAAATACTGTCGGCCTCGCCAAAAGCTCGGCCAAACTCCTCCAGCAGGTGCAGGGTGCGGGTATAGCGGTGCGGCTGAAAAATGACGTAAATGCTCCCCTCGGCCACCTGCCGCGCTGCCGACAGGGTTGCCTTGATTTCGGTGGGATGATGGCCGTAATCGTCAATCACCCTCACTCCCTCCACCGTCCCCCGAAGTTGGAAGCGGCGGTCAACCCCCTGGAAGTTCTGCAGTGCTTCCCCAATAGTTGCGACCGGAATCTCCAGGCCAATTCCAACCGCAATGCTGGCGGTGGCATTCAATACATTGTGCGCTCCCGGAACCTGCAGCTGAAATTCTCCCAGGGATTTTGCCCGGTAGTTCACACTGAATCGGCTTAGCGCAGGTGAAACTTCGCCTGCGGCCAGGCTTTCTGCATCGGTGATCACGAAGTCCGAATCCGCACGCGTTCCGTAGGTCACAATACGGCGGCGTACCCGCGGTAGCAACTCCCGCAGAGCATCATCGTCATTGCACGCCACCACCATTCCGTAGAACGGCACCCGGTCCATGAACATCAGGAAAGTGTCCTCGACATCCTTCATGTCGCGATAGCAGTCCATGTGCTCGCGGTCGATGTTGGTGACTACGGCCAGGACGGGAGACAAATGGAGGAAAGAACGGTCACTCTCGTCGGCCTCGGCAACCAGGTATTGCGATTTGCCGAGGCGCGCGTTGGACCCCATGGCATCAACCCGGCCGCCGACGACTACGGTGGGATCGAGATTTCCAGCTGCCAGAACCGCTGCCACCATGGAGGTGGTTGTCGTCTTGCCATGCATCCCGGCCACGGCAATCCCGTATTTGAGCCGCATCAGTTCCGCCAGCATCTCGGCGCGTGGAATAACCGCAATGTGCAACCTTCTGGCTTCCAGGACCTCGGGATTGGCCGATGCGATCGCCGAACTGGTAACTACGACTTCTGCTCCGTGAATGTTCTCTGCCCGATGTCCCTCGAAGATCAACGCGCCTAAACCCTGCAGGCGTTGCGTTACCGGCGATAGCTTCAGATCCGAGCCGGAAATTTTGTAACCAATGGTCAGCAACACCTCGGCGATGCCGCTCATGCCGATGCCGCCAATTCCCACGAAATGGATGCGCTGAATCTTGGCAAACACTTGGAACTAACCTTTGCTGTCTCTTCTGTCAGGGTGAAGCAGGACTTCAGCCCTGCATACATCCCAACTCCGGACACTGGCTTTAGCCATTGAGGGCACCAATCCTCGCATCTCAGGCACTCACCAACTCCCGGGCCATCGCGGCAATTTCCCTGGCGGCATCGGGGTGTGCCAGATTCCTTGCCGCCTCGGACATCTTCGCCAGCCGCGGCCGGTCGGCCAGCAAAGCCGCGGCGGTCTCCACCAGCTTCTGAGGACTGAGATCCGACTGCAACAGCATCTCTGCCGCCCCAGCTTTCGTCAGCGCTTCGGCATTGCGGCGTTGGTGATCGTCCGCAGCCGTGGGCAGAGGAATGAAGATCGCCGGTTTAGCCGCCGCCGCAACCTCTGCTACCGTGCTGGCGCCAGAACGGCAAATGAGCAGGTCGGCGCGGGCAAACATCTCGGGCATATGGTCGATAAATTGAAAGACCTCCGCCTGCATCCCCGCCTGCTGATATCGCTCCTGCCCCTCATTGTAGTCGCGCTCGCCAGTTTGGTGGATGATTCTGAGGCCGGGAATCCTGGCCCGAAAGTCCGGCAATGAGTTCCACACCGCCTCATTGATCGCGTGCGCCCCCTGACTTCCGCCAAAAACGAGCAGCGTTGGCGGTCCGGAATTCACAGGCCGCGCCGGAACCTGAAAGAAAGCCTGGCGTACGGGAATCCCCGTGACCCTCGCGTTCGGCAACTGTTCTCCGGTCTCGCGAAACTGTACCGCCGCGGCCGATGCCATGCGCGACCCGATGCGATTGGCAAAACCTGGCACAAAGTTTGGTTCGAAGATCAGGACCGGCACGTGGCTGAGCGCTGCAGCCGCCATCGTCGGCCCGGAAGCATATCCGCCCACGCTGATCACGACCTGTGCCCGGAACCCTTTCAGCATGGCCTTGGCTTCCATTATGGCTGAGGGAAGAGAAATCAGGGTCTTGAGCCGAGTAGCCAGACTGACGCGGTTAAGCGCTCCCACAGAAATCAGTTTCAGCGGAAAACCAGCCCTCGGGACCAGGCGGTTCTCGATCCCACGCGCCGTCCCTATAAAGAGGATATCGGCCGCGTATCGCTGCCTGAGTTCCTGAGCAATCGCCAGGGCAGGGATAACGTGTCCGCCGGTGCCTCCTCCGGCCAGCACCGCTCGCAGCGACATCTATTCGACCTGCTTGCTGATATTCAGCAGGACACCCACACTGGCCAGCATGACGAACAGCGACGAGCCGCCATACGAAATGAAAGGTAGCGGAATGCCTTTCGTCGGCACCATGGCCAGCACCACGCTCATGTTGAACAGCGCCTGGATCACGATCATGCTGGCGATGCCGGCGGCGAGATGACGCCCGAAGGGGTCGCGGGTCAAAACTGCCGTGCGCAGGCCGCGATAAAGAAAGGTCGCGAACAGCACCACCACGCAAATGGCGCCCAGCAATCCAAACTCCTCCCCGATTACCGCGAAGATAAAGTCGGTGTGTGGTTCGGGCAGAAAGAACAGCTTCTGCTTGCCTTCCATCAATCCCAATCCAGCCAGGCCGCCGGTGCCTACCGCAATCAGGGATTGAATGACGTGAAATCCACGCCCCAGCGGGTCGGAATACGGATCCATAAAGGCCAGAATGCGCTGATATCGCCATTTCACCCGCAGCACCAGAATCCAGAACAGAATCGGCACAGGCGCCAGAGCGTAGGCGAAATACTTCAGACGCATTCCAGCCACATACAGAATGGCAGCTGTAATTGCAACGCAGGCTACGGCGGTGCCGAGATCAGGTTGCAGCACGATCAACCCGGCAAGAATTACGGTGGGCGTGACCGCGGGCAAGAGCGTGCGCCGCCAGTCATCCATCTGCTTGACCCGCGAGTCCAGAAAATATGCCAGGAAGAGAATCAGCGCCGGCTTGGCCAGCTCCGAAGGCTGAAATGATAGCGAGCCCAGACGGAACCAGCGATGGGTATTATGGGTGCGGTCGAGCAAGAAGACTGACATCAGCAGCAGGCTGGTCAATCCCAGCAGCGAGAAAACCACGACCGGCCGCTTATAGCTCTGGTAGTCGATGCGCATAAGGATGAACATCGCCAGCAAACCGGCGACCGCCCAGGCAAACTGCCGGAAGAGGAAGTTGTAGGGCGAGCCGAAGCGCTCCTTGGCCATCACCGCTGAGGCGCTGAACACCATCACTAGGCCCACGAAGACGAGCAGCATGGTGACCGTGAACAGCGTCTTGTCGACACTTACGCGCTTAGCCAACCCTTGTCCTCACGGTTCGGCGTTGCCGTCGAATGCACATTGACCAATCTTCAACTGTCATTCCGAGCGACGCGCCCGTCGCTATTTCCGACCCGCATCTTTTGCGGGTCGGGGGCGCGGAGTCGAAGGACCTTGCGTTTCAGAATTCCAGCAACGCCTCACGCCCGAGTCTCCGACGCGGCCCGCTGCGCCATGGCGTGCACCAGCTCCTTGAAGAGAGCGCCCCGCTGCTCGTAATTCTGGAATTGATCGAAGCTGGCGCAGGCTGGAGCGAGCAGAACGATGTCTCCCGCAGCCGCTGAATCGGCCGCGCCCTTGACCGCCATTTCCAGCGTGCCCGCATGAACTATCTCGGCCGAGCCGGCGATGTGCGCGGCGATCTTCTCCGCTGCCGCTCCGATCGTGTACACCCGCTTCGCCCGTTCTTCGAGAAGTGGTTTCAGGACTGTGTAATCGCTACCCTTGTCCTTTCCGCCAAGAATGATATGGATGTTCCGCGGAAAAGACTCCAGCGCTTTGATCGTGGCATCAACATTCGTGGCTTTGGAATCGTTGTAGTAATCGACGCCATGGATCGTCGCCACGTACTCGAGCCGGTGCTCGACCGCCTTGAATTCCTTCACCGCGGAGCGAATGCGTCCCGGCTCGCAATGAACGATCACCCCCGCGCACACCGCCGCCAGGACGTTCTCTACGTTGTGCGCGCCTTTCAGCTGAAGCTCGCTGAGGGGCATGATCTCGCGTTCACCTTCACGGTCGCGAACCACAATCCGGTCTCGCCGAACAAATGCGCCGCTCGCGACCTCTTTCTTGCGGCTGAACCAATACACTGTGGCGGCGCAACCCTGGGCCATGCGCACGCACTCCGGATCATCGGCATTCAGGATGACGAAGTCTGCCGGCGTCTGGTTTTCCAGGATTCTGCGCTTCGCCGCCCAGTACACTTCAAAACTCCCGTGGCGATCGAGGTGGTCAGGGGTGACGTTGAGCACCACGGCGAGTTCCGGATGAAACGTCTGGATCGTCTCCAGCTGAAAGCTGGAAACCTCGAGCACGATGTACGTGTCCGCGGTGGCTTCTGGCACAAACGAAATCGCGGGAATGCCGATGTTGCCCCCGACCAGGGTTTCGTAACCACCCCAGGAGATGACGTCACCCACCAGTGCCGTCGTCGTGGTCTTCCCATTCGATCCGGTGATGGCGACGATGTGGCCGTGGAGAAATTGCGACGCCAGTTCCAGCTCGCCAATGATCGGGATCCCCATGGATCGTGCTTGCTCGAGTTGCGGCACATTGAGCGGAACCCCCGGGCTGACCACGATGAGGTCCTGCTGGCGGAACGTCCGCTCCCCGTGGCCTCCGGCTTCGACGGCGATTCCCTGGTCAAGCAGCGCAGGAATTTCATCCCGAAGCTGATCTTCCGATTTCGAATCGGAAACCGTGAGCTGGGCGCCTTGCGATCGCAGAAATAGCGCGGAGGCCACGCCTGATTTGCCGAGCCCCACCACCAGCACGCGTTTGCCTTTGACGTTCATGCTGTGAAATTAAATCGGCCTAGTCTCCGCCCAAAAAATCGGGGCGCAAAGGTCGGATCTCCCACCCTCCGCCCAAAACGGGCGGAAGGGTGGGCCTACCTGACTTAACCGCAAGATCCTTCGACTCGCGCCTCGTCGCTATCCTCGGCTCTCGCTCAGGATGACACGCTGAGTTATTACTTAGCACTGCGAAACTCATAAGAGCCTTGCGATATTTTCGGCCTGGCTTCAAACCAACATTGTCTCTCAACCCTCGGTGGTTCAGCGCAGCTTCAACGTCGTAAGTGCAAAAAGTGCGAACACCAGCGACGCGATCCAGAACCTGACGATCACCTTCGATTCCGACCAGCCCATCAACTCGAAATGATGATGGATGGGTGCCATCTTGAAAATCCGTTTTTTCCGCAGCTTGTAGGACCCTACCTGCAGGATCACCGACACCGCCTCGATCACGAAAACACCGCCGATGAAGGGCAACAGCAGTTCCTGTTTGATGATCACCGCGACCGTGCCAATCGCGCCACCCAACGCCAGCGAACCTACATCGCCCATAAAAACCTCCGCCGGGTGCGCGTTATACCAGAGGAATCCAATGCTGGCCCCCACCATCGCCCCGCAAAAGACTGTCAGCTCTGCCACCTGCGGCATGCGCTGCAGTTCCAGGTAATCCGCAAAGACCGCGTGGCCGCTCACGTAAGTCAGCACTGTGAGCGCGCCCGCCGCCACCACCGTGCAGCCGATGGCCAGGCCGTCAAGCCCGTCAGTGAGGTTCACCGCATTGGTCGCTCCGACCAGCACCAGTGTCACGAAGGCAATGAACGGCAGAAATGCGATTGTCCACAGATGCGGATACTTCAACAGGGAAGAGAACACCAGGTCCGGCCGAAATTTCTTGGCGAAGGGCACGATCAGATGGGTCGAGTAGTCTCCCCGGGCCTGGAAAAGAATCAGAACCACGGCGACAACGACCGCCACCAGAATCTGCAGCGACAGTTTGGTTCGCCCGGTAAGCCCCAGGTTGCGCCGATGAACCATCTTCAGATAGTCGTCGGCAAAACCTATGCTGCCAAAGGCCAGCGTGGCAAGCACGGTTAGCCAGATGTATTGGTTGGTGAGATCCGCCCACAGTAGCGTTGGCACAATGACCGATACTACGATCAGCACACCGCCCATCGTGGGCGTACCCGCTTTCTTCTGATGTGCTTTCGGACCCTCTTCCCGGATGTACTGTCCAATCTGAAAATCGCGGAGCCTCTGGATGATCGCCGGGCCGATGATCATTCCCATGAACAGCGCGGTGAGACTGGCGAATGCGGTGCGAAAGGTCAGGTATCGGAAAATGCGGAAGGGAGTGAAATAGTGATATAGGACCTGATAAAGAAGCCAATAGAGCAAAAACTATCTCCCTTCCCGCATCAGTTCACTTAAACTCTCGTACCTACCTGGGGTGGCCAGGCCTTCAGTTCTGCAGTTAACCCACCAGTGCTTTCCTGACGGCGATAGCTGCACCCCGACACACAGCATATCCCGGCACGTGAGCGCCGGGAGCCAGGCGCGATGGAGCCGAATCCCGCCAGGGAAGACACAGAAGTCACTCACAACTTCAAGAGCCCCTCATCGGATCAGAACGCGAAACTTACTTCCGAGCAATAACGAATATGATCCGCAAAAGCCGGCCGACTCCCAGTTCAGGACACCGCAGCCTTCCAGGTTTCCAGAGCCTTCTCCAATTTCACGCCGCGCGAAGCTTTGAGCAGAACAACGTCACCCGGGCGAACCTCGCGAGCCAACCATTCGCCGGCCTGCTCCGGGGTCTCCATAAATTGGACGGCGGTGACTCCCGCTACCCGCGCGGCCTCGACGATTTCCCGCGCAGCTCCACGAACCCCAATTACCACGTCAATCTTCTGTTCCGCCATGTGACGGCCGCTTTCCTGATGGAGATGGCCCGCGGTAGGGCCCAGTTCCAGCATCTCGCCGGCAACCACGATGCGGCGCTTTCCAGGGATGGTGCCGAGCGCCTCGACCATCGATTTCAACGCTTTCGGATTCGAGTTGTAGCAATCGTTGATTACCGTCGCTCCAGCCAGCGAAAGCGTCTGGCCACGCTTGTCGGCCGGCCGGAGTCCGGCAAACGCTTTCGCGGCGTCAGCTAAGGTCAACCCATTTTCGATCGCCACTGCGGCCCCGGCGAGCGCGTTATAGACATTGTGCCGCCCGACCAGCGGCACCAAAGTCGGTACCCGGGCTCCACAAGCCACTAACTCCAGCTTGGTACCTTGCAATCCCTGCTCTTCAATATTCTCGGCGCGGAGATCGGCAGTAGGTTTCAATCCGAAAAGAACGACCTTGCCGTGAAAATCGCGCCCGAACTGCGAAACGTATGGATCATCGGCGTTCAGAATCGCAGTTCCGTGCGGCGGCAGCGACGCCACCAGCTCGTACTTGGCGCGGGCGATCTCGGCAACCGAATTGAAAAATTCCAGGTGCACCGGCGCTACCAGAGTAACCACCCCTATGTCGGGCTTAGCGATGTTCGCAAGTTCGGTGATTTCTCCGGCGTGGTTCATGCCCATTTCGATCACCGCGCGCCCGTGCGCTTCCAGCTTCAACAGCTGCAACGGCAGGCCGTATTGATTGTTGAGATTGCCCTCGGATTTCAAAACCTGGTATCGGGTTGAAAGCAGGTGCGCGATGATCTCCTTGGTTGTAGTCTTGCCAGCCGATCCGGTTACTGCGATCAGGGTTTTGCCCCACATGCGGCGGACCGCTGCCGCCAGCGCCTGCAAGGCTCTTAGCGGGTCGCTAACCGCCAGCAGTCCCGCTTTCCCCGGAAATTTCGCAAGCAGGTCCCGCCGGATGACAGCTCCCGCCGCTCCTGAACGGAGCGCCGCTTCTACAAAATCGTGACCATCGAAACGCTCGCCCTTGATGGCAAAGAACAGCTCGCCAGGGCGAATCGTACGGGAATCGATAGAATAGCCCTGGGCGATTGCTTGATCGTCAAATTCCCCTGCGGATTCGATGAGCTCGGCAACGCGCCACAGTGGCAGCTTCACGATCTCACCTTGACCAGGCTGGCGGCTGCGGGTTGGGCTGGCTGGTATCCCAAAGCAAGGAGCGACTCGCGCGTCACGGTAACATCATCGAAGGGCACGACCCCCTCGCGAGTCGTCTGAGTATTCTCGTGCCCTTTGCCGGCGATGAGCACGATATCGCCAGGTCTAGCCTCCTGGAGCGCCAGTTCAATGGCCTTGCGACGGTCGGGCTCAACCACGAATCTAGTGCGCGTCTTCTGAACCCCGGGCAAGGCATCACGAATGATGGCCATGGGATCTTCGCTGCGGGGATTGTCAGATGTGATCACCACGAAATCGCCGCCCGCTGCTGCCGCTTCGCCCATCAGTGGACGCTTGCTGCGATCGCGATCTCCTCCGCAACCAAAGATGGTAATCACCCTGCCTGCTGCCCCTGCTTGGCGCACGAATTCGCGTGCCAGCGCAGTGAGATTTCGAAGAGCATCATCGGTGTGGGCGTAATCCACCACCACGGTGAACGGCTGACCGCAGTCCACCTGCTCGAATCGGCCGGGTACTCGCGACAGACTGGAGACGCCCTTGGCGATTGCTTCCAAACTGCAACCGCGTGCATAGGCCGCCGCCGATGCGGCGAGGATGTTGTACACGTTCACTTTTCCGATCAGCGGCGAGAATAGAGGAACAATGGCATCCGGCAAGATCAGATCGAATCGCGTCCCTTTGGGGCCGATATCTACTTTGTCGGTTCGGAAATCCCCTTGCACCAACCCGTACAGCAGGACCTCGCTGCTTTTGCTCTTGCTTAGCGGGATGAGCTTGCGGCCGTAATCGTCGTCGGCGTTGAGAATTGCGACACGCGGCGGCTCGGTGCCACACCCCTCGAACAGCATTCTCTTGGCGGCGAAGTACTCTTCGAAGGTTCCGTGATAATCGAGATGGTCGCGCGTCAGATTGGTAAAAACCGCCGCATCAAAAGGAATGCCAAAAGCTCGTTCCTGGACCAGCGCATGGGAAGAAACCTCCATCACATTCTCCGTCACACCTGACTCCAGCGCCTGCGAGAAAAGCCGATTCAACTCCAGGGCTTCCGGAGTCGTGTGCGGAGCTTGGAAGATCTTTTGCGCGACGTGGTATTCCACCGTTCCTACCAGTGCGCATTTCCTTCCCTCAGCTTTAAGAATGGACTCGATCAGGAAGGTGGTGGTTGTCTTGCCGTTGGTTCCCGTAACCCCGGCATTGGTGAGGCGTTCGGCGGGACGCTGATAGAAATTTGCGCTCAACCGCGCCAGCGCGCGTCTGCCGTGCGGAACCTGCGCCCATCCGATTTCCTCCAGCGGGGAAACTTCCTTGGAGTCACTCACCACGGCGGCTGCGCCCGCCTTGATGGCGCTATCGATGTACCGATTTCCATCGGTCTTCTCACCGCGCATGGCAACGAATACGTTGCCCTGCCGGACTTGCCGGGAGTCGTATTCAATGCCTGTGATCTCGGGATTGCCTTGCTGGAAGAGAACTTCCGCGCCGTCGAGAAGTTGGAGAAACTTCATGGAATTGTAATCGACTAAATGGTAATCGGGTAATTCAAAATGAGCACTCAGTAATTAGCAGTCAGCCTTCAGCCTGGGGTGAACGGATTCACAACCCGAATAGAGCCGTACCTCCGGCCTGCAGCAAAATCTTCGGAATACAGAGTCTCTGCGCCCGCGCTCTCGGCCGCCTGCAGAATAAGCGCATCCCAGAATGAAATTCTGTGTCTAGCCTCAATATCCAGCGCCTGTAGCACCGAATCAGGATCATTCACCACAATCTCCCACTTCAGGTAGTCTTGGATTAAGCCGCGTAACTCAGCGGCTGACAGGGGGCGTCCGCTTCGCCGCTGCAAGGTGACAGCGAGTTCCTGCAAGACCTGGGTACTCAAAACGCCGTCACCGGACTCCCACAATTGCTCGACGAGGGCTTGGGCACGCTTGTGTTTCGTGCCCGCTGCGAGGTCGTGCGCATAAACCAGGATATTGGTATCTACGAAGTACTTATCGCTCATGCAGTTCGTCACGCGATCGCGGGGGTTTCCAGTTCAAATCGAGGCCGTCGCGCAGTCTTCGCAAGGCGCGTCGTTTGGCACGATCGTAAGCTCTCTGTTCCCGCACCATCTTCTCCAACCGGGAAGAAAGCAGAGCGCTGATGGAAGTGCCCTGCTGCGCAGCCAAGATTCGGATTTCGCGGAGGAGGTCCGAATCCAGCTTCAGCGTAATGTTCGTCTTCATGGACTTTTTTTGCACGAAAATTCGTGCGGCACAATCTTACGTGCTTCGGGAAGCTTTCGCAACGGGCGTGACGCCTAGAGGGCTCGCGAAGACTTGCTCGCGGGATTTCGCCAGCGGGCTCCCGCTCCGCTCACGCCCGCTTAACGGCTCCTGAAAAGCAGATCCCTCGCTCCGCCCGGAATTTCGCCAGCGGGCTCCCGCTCCGCTCACGCCCGCTTAACGGCTCCTGAAAAAGCAGATCCCTCGCTGCGCTCGGAATTTCGCCAGCGGGCTCCCGCTGCGCTCACGCCCGCTTAACGGCTCAACTTCACCTCCACCCGTCCGCCGGCTGGAAGGTGACTGCCTGGCGGCGGAACCTGCTCCCGCGCCGTTCCTGTGCCGATCACGTCTACATCGATGCCGGCGTTTTCAGCTGTCTCGATCACGCTCCGGAGCGATTTCCCCAGAAACGACGGCACCACAGGTCCTCCTTCCACGTCGAGCACAACGGTTCCACTTGCGGGCAAGACGGGAGCTGCAGGCAGAGGCGAGGTTGGTTCTGGCTTATCGTCGGCCGGCGCAGCGCTCGGGCTGCCTGCCCGCAACGCAGCGGGCACAACCTTCAAATCGCCGGCCGGAATCGGCTCCGCTGCTGGCGCTGCAGCCGGCTTTTCCTGAGCAAGATGGATCGGCTCCCCAAGCCGGTCCTGCGACCCTTCACTCAAATCATCATCCTTGACCGCGGCCCGCAACTGCAGCCGTTGAACATTGTTCTTGATCTCCGCATCGTGGGAAACATGCAAATAAGCCAGCACTTGCTGCGCCACCCTGGCAAAAACCGGCGCCGAAACCTGGCCTCCCTGATGCAAACCCTGTGCGGAATCGAGCACGACGATGATGCTGATCGCGGGATTGTTCACGGGAGCAAATCCGGCAAACGAAGCTACATATCTGCTTCGCGAGTACGCACCGGTTGCGGGATCAACTTTCTGCGCCGTTCCGGTTTTCCCTGCCGACGTATATCCATCCAGAATCGCTTTCCGCCCAGTTCCGAACAGCACTACGCCTTCCATCATTTTTTTCATTTGGACAGCGGTCAGGGGTGAAATCACCCTACGCCTGAGCGGTGGGTGGTACGCGATCATGGTGGGTCCGCTATTGGGTTTGGTATCTCCGGCTACGATGCGCGGTGGGACATAGACACCATCGTTAGCGATAGTCGAAGCGACGGAAATGATCTGCAGCGGCGTTACGCCAATCTCCTGTCCCATGGAGATGGCCCCAATCGAGACCTTCGACCAACGGCTGACCGGCTTGGCCAAACCACGTGTTTCCCCCGGCAGCTCGATTCCTGTCTGTGAGCCAAAGCCGTAGGCGCGAATATAGCGATCGAAACGATCCTCTCCCAACCGCATCCCCAATTTGATGGCTCCAACATCGCTGGACTTGGCAAGGATCTGCGAGACGGTCAGCAACCCCAGGCGTTCGTGATCGCGTATCCTCATGCCACCCACGATGATCGATCCCATCTGGCAATCAATCACCTCGTCCGGATTCGTCAGTTTCTCTTCTAGCGCCGCCGAAATCGTGACCAGCTTGAAAACTGATCCTGGTTCATAAACGTCGCTCACCGCATGATTCTTCAGCGCCGAAGGAGCGACTTTTCGGACATTGGGATTGAATGTTGGGCGATTGGCCAGAGCCAGGATCTCTCCCGTGTGGGGATTCTCCACAATCACGGTCCCTGTTTCGGCCCTGGTTTCCGCCATCGCAGCATCTAGCTCGCGCTCGGCGATGTATTGAATCTTTTCGTCGATGGTGAGAACAACGTTCTCACCCGCCTCTGGCTGTCGTTCGACGCGGCCGAACTTTCGCCGCCGCGCGTCCATGGAAACCACCATGGTCCCCGGCCGGCCACGCAGCTGGCCATCGAAAGCGTGCTCGATCCCGCCCAGCCCTTCGTCGTCTAAGCCCACATAGCCGAGAATCTGAGATGCCATTTCGCCTTTGGGGTAGTAACGTTTCGGCTCGGGCGTGAAGTAGATGCCACGCAGATTCAAAGCGTGGATGCGGTCGCTAACCTCCGGATCCAGCTTGCGGGCGACCCACGCGAAGCTGTGCGACGACTTGAAGCGATCCAGCAACTCGTCGGGATCGAGTTTGAGCACTCTGGCCAGCAGGCGCGCCGTCATCGCCTGGTCGGGAATTTCGCTGGGCACAGCAAAGACCGAATCCACGTTGACCGACATGGCCAGCTCATGACCGTTGCGGTCATAGATAATCCCACGGCGTGGAGATAGCTCTACCGTACGCTGCTGCTGATGTTGCGCTCGCTGTACGAACTCTCCATATTGGACTACCTGCAACTGGACCAGACGAAGAACTACCAGCATCAGCCACAGCAATAGCGCGGATCCTAGGAAGTAGAGACGCCTGCTTGCGCCGTCGTGAAGAGAGGTACTGCCCGCTGCCATTGTCGCCCCGCGAGACTTCTGTCGTGCCTAGCGCACTTGAGATTCAACTTTCCCGGAGCTTGCCTCCGGCCAAATGTTCCTCGCCTTTTCTTTGTCCCTCTACTCCTCCAGATCTATCAATTCTGCGGTTTTGATCACGATCTGAGTTTCGCTAAGCGTAAAGAAAATCGACAGTGGCGGCACTCCGGGGAATCCCACAAGTTTCAGCCGGCGGAGTTGTGTTCCAGGAACAATAGGGAACAACTCCGGGCTGCCACGTAATGCGGGATCGAGTGACATCAACGCCTCATCCAGCCGTTTCCAACTGATTCTGTACTTGTTGATTTGATCCTTGAACAGCTGATCTTCGACGATCTCACGTGACGGCATCTACATGCTGTTGTTAGTCAGGTGCAGTTCTCGTGCAATTTCCTGACCACGTTCGATTTCTGCAGGGGACAACGGCTCATCCGATATGAAAATGCTTCCGTACGGAATCGGATCACCTTCTTTGGTCATCTTCCACCCAACAAAGCGATGACTGAATTCGCTGCTTTCTTCGGCGTCCATATTCCAGAGGTCTGCAATTATGCTGTCGACAAGGGCGATCTCACGTCCAGAGAAGACCTTCAAATCAGGATCAACTAAGTTAACAGTTCGGACCTGACGCTTGCCGCTCTTAAGCGGCAACGTTTGCAGAACCAACTTGCCGCTTTTTTGCAGTTCCTCACGGATAGGTAACAATCTCGCGGGAGCTGGCCCCATGCGGAGATGCTGATAGGGGACAGCGGTAATTGCCTCTCCCCAGTTTCCGAAGGCTAAGAAATCCGAAAGGTAGAGTATTTTATTCAGCTTGACAGCACCGAATTTCGGATCGGTCGCACACTTTTGGCTGATGTAAAGGATCAATTCCGCCAGTTTCCCTTCATCCCCAATCGGCCCTGCCACGATGTGCTCCTTCAACAAGCTTGAACTTCAGAACTGGACTATGCAAGCGGTTCGTCTTCCGAGTCCCATTCAGGATGATAGTTCTGCTCGCAAGGATACTGAGCCAGAGCGGCAACAGCGAGATGGCGGGTGTAAGCCGCCATCTCCTTCCAACGGCCATTGGGCCGCTGCCTGCTCGGTTGGTCCGCAAGCACGCGCAGTCCAGACTGCGTTTGCGCCTGTTGAATGCCGTGCTACGAGCCGTTTCGCCCGCCGGACCAAGCTTCAATAATTCGGGACTGCCGAATTCTCAGCGCGCAGCCGAAATCACCATCACATCCCCAGCGCGTGCCATGATCGGCCCGGCCTCTTCTCCGGAAGCTGGTTCCAGACGCAGCACCTGGCCGGCTTCCGGCACCTGCAAACCCATACGATGCGCCATGGCATCGATTCTCTCCGGGTCGCGCAAACGCGCCTCTTCCAGACGAAGCTGCCGATTGGCCTCGGCCAGCATGTCTCGCTGCGACTTCATCGCCTCGATACGATACCCGTATTCGATGGCGGTGAAGTGCTGCCAGGCATAAACCATCACGATGGCGAACATCACGCCCAGCGCGACGGTCAGCATTCGCAATTCGCGCTTGCGCTGCGGATCGTCGACCTTCACCAGCCGTGAGTTGTCAATAGGCTTGGGAAAATAGATCTCGGGCGTGCCATAGCAGGAGCGCCGTGAGGATGCGTAGATCTGTTGGGTTCGGGTCGAGCCGGCCAGCGCTCCGCTTGCCATTTATGCCACTCCGACCAGTTCTGCGTTGGACTGCGCCAGTTCATAGAGAAACCCGGGCATCAGCTCTACAGCCACTTCCTCACGAGCCTCGCGTGGCATGCTGTGTTGCAGCCGCGCATGGCTCTCTGCCCGTACTACGGCGTCGAACAGTTCATCAATTGTTGTACCGTGAAACATTGTGACCACCTCCGGGGTTCCAATTCCTACCCGCAGAACCGAGTTGCCAATCCTTCCCGGGCGGCATCGTGAAAGGAAGTATGTTTCTTCATTCGCCCTGTTTTTCCGAGAGGCGATGCCGCCCAGGAAATCTGAGGCATCTCACGGAATGCTCCGTAGTGCCTTCTCTTAACTTCATCTTGTGCTGTCTCTGTATCAGCACTTACACACCATCAAACTCTCTGCGCCGCCCGCAGCTTCGCGCTGCGGCTTTTCGAGTTGCGGATCACTTCTTCTGCGCTCGCGGTGACCGGCTTCTTCATCAACGACCGGTAAACTCCCGCCTGCACTCCCCCACGGATCGCGTCTTTCACGATCCGGTCTTCCAGTGAGTGAAAGCTGATCACCACCAGTCTCCCATTCGGCCTGAGCACCTCCGGCGCGCTCTCGAGCAGCGCCTCAAGGTCCTCTAATTCGCGATTCACGTAAATTCGGATTGCCTGGAAAGTTCGCGTCGCCGGATGAATACGTTCAGATTTCATTGGCCGGGCCACGGCCGATATCACTTCCACCAATTGCTTGGTGCTGCGAATCGGCCGCGACCGGACAATGGCTCTGGCGATTCTCCGCGACCTCCTTTCCTCACCGAATTCGTAAATCACGTCGGCGAGCTCGCGCTCGTCGAGCCGATTTACCACTTGTTCGGCGGTTACCTCGGACCCTGGATCCATGCGCATGTCCAGCGGTCCCTCCGCCTGAAAACTGAAGCCGCGGCTCGCATCCGATAATTGCAGCGAGCTCACACCCAGGTCAGCCAGCAGCCCATCGATTTCGCCCTTGCCTGCCAAATCCCTCAGGCTGACAAACGACCCGCGCTCTAACCGGATCTCGGGCCAGTCGCCTGCGAGTTCCGGAGGAGGCTGACCCAGCTTCTGGCGCGCTCGTTCCAGTGCTGCCGGGTCCTTATCGATCCCGATCAGCCGGCCCTCGCGCCCCAGTCGCCTGGCGATTTCGTAGCTGTGACCGCCTAGGCCCAGCGTGGCATCCACATACCTCCCACCACGCCGGACGGCTAAGAATTCGATCGCTTCCTGTAAAAGAACCGGGACGTGGCTGAATTCCGCTGCTGACATCCCTTACTCAGCCCGTCGGCCCCTGGGGGCCCCGCTCTAAATCCCCAAATCGTCCAGCGCCTTCTGATCCTCGGCCGTGAAGCCCTGCTCAACTTCTGCCTTGACCGCTTCCATGCTCTGGACCTCGAGATGGTTCAGGTAGCCCATGACCGCCACATCACCCTTCAGTTGCGCCGACTCGCGCAGCAACTGCGGAAGCAGCAGCCGGCCCTGACCGTCCATCTCCGCCACTTGACCGTAGTAATTGGTTACGGTCAGAAATCTCTTCTTCGAGGGATTGAAATTGGAGAGAGCCGCCAGCTTGCGCTCGATGGCATCCCACTCCTCGAAGGGATATATCTGAGCAACCTTCCCGTCCTGCGACGTGATGTAGAATCGGACGCCGTACTTCTCGTCGATCACGCGCTTGAAATCCGCCGGGACCTTGAGCCGTCCCTTTTCGTCGACGCGGGTTGGGTGATTGCCGCGAAACATTGATTTCGAATCGGTTCTTCGAGTCCTTGCTTCTCATCCCGGCGGCCATCAAGCCGGCCAGGAAGGCAAAAGTGGCGACGGATTCGGTGGAGGTTTTCATGTCCTGCGGGCTGATTTCGGGTGTTTGTCTACTCATTCCACCTTTGCCCAGGCTGCACTCCACTTCGCTTGGAGAAACAGCCATCTGACTCCACTTTTGACCACTTTTGTCCACATACTACGCCTAAACTCCATGGTGTCAATAAGTTTTTTGCAGGTAGGTGTGTGACCGAGGACGTCTATGGGCAAATCGCAATTCCTAGTACGAATCAAGAACGATAGCCACGATATGTTGCGTTTACTGGCTTGGTGCGTTCCCGGGAAACGGCACAGCGCGAAGAAGTTGGCCACACAGGACACTGATTTCCACAGATATGAATTCTGCTGCAACGGCTAAAACCAGGTTGCTCCCGATGATTTGACTCGAGTTCTGCGTCCTTTTCTGATTCGTGCTGATCAGTGAAATCGGTGGCTAATTCTTATTCAAAGGGTTTGCTGCAGATCGCTCGCTGCGCTCGGGCCTGCGGACTCGCGGTCTTGCTTGCGCTCGGCCTCATTCCCGCAGCGGCTCAACCTTCGTCACTTCTGCCCACTGGGCAGTTTGCGTTACATTGCAGTCATGGCCGGCGATGTCACCTGCAGCGTTTGCGAACTTCCCGAAGACAAATGCCTCTGTGAAAAGTATTGCTCCCTGTGCCTGGGATTTCATCAGGTACGCCTCTGCCAGGACCAGCGATACTACTGCCTCGAATGCCGTGAAGCCTGCGACGTGGTCGTGTCGCGCAGAGACTGAATCGCCGCGATATCAGCGGTGGCACTTGGACTCGGGAAAATGATCAAATCGCAGAATGGCGGCAGATCATAAGCTCGCTATCAGGTTCCAACCAGTCACGGCCGAAGGCTGGCGTGATCTCGCCGAACTCTTCGGCCCACGCGGAGCTTGTGCCGGTTGTTGGTGCATGTGGTGGCGTTTCTCCCGCGCAGAGTGGAAGAAAAATAAAGGCGAGGGGAACCGAAGGGCGCTCAACCGCATTGTCGAATCGAATCGTCCGGTGGGCATCCTGGCGTTTCAAGGCGAGAAACCAATTGCCTGGTGCGCCGTGGCCCCGCGCCAGGACTATCCGCGGCTAACTGGCTCGCGCATTCTGAAACCAGTAGACGAGCAGCCTGTCTGGTCTGTCACCTGCTTCTTCGTTGCCAGGAAGTT
>DASPRM010000057.1 GCA_035624455.1 Terriglobales bacterium | reverse complement strand
GGAGGCGGCGGGAGTCGAACCCGCGTCCGAAGCGGCTGCCAGTAAAGAGCCTACATACGTAGTCGCATTCCCGCTGCGGTTGCCCGCAACTTTCGCCGCTCGCGGTCAGAACGCGACAAGAAACGCGAGCCGCTAGCCTGATGATCTCGCCTGCGGACTCAGACGGCCTCCGCAAGCCAGCCCACTGTGCGACGCCCTTTCGCAGCCCGTGGGCGAAGCCGCGAAGGACGGCTACTTAACTAATTAAGCAGCGTATGCCAGCTGTTGGTTGGCAATTATGGTTTTTGCCACGATTTCGGGTGTGTGCACCCCGGTATGCCTCTCGACCGCAAACCTCTCCGTCGAAGCCGTGACGCCCCCACGGGATTGAGGCCGCCCAGACCTGGTTCAGTCCGGGCGGCCACCCTCAACCTAAGACAAATATGAGGGCCAGTCAATTAGATGCGGAATCGGCCGGCCAGGGCTCTTCGAGGCGGGGTCGGAATGATCCCCAAAGCGTAGGCAATCTCGCGCATGATCCATCAACTAAGGCTCTAGTTATCAGTTGCTTCAGGCGAATATTTCGAGTAAAAACTACTCCCATTCTCTTACGCCCCGCCGCAGCATTTCCCGCTCCGCGTTACGCAAGCCGTGGTTTTGGAACAGCACGAATTTTCGCTCCCGAAACAATTCAAGATTCCATCTTGGAACCCGACGACAATGGCGTACGATTACGCGCATCCCATCTGATAATGGCCCTCGGGCCAGCATCCAAAGAGACCTCTGCGATCAGAAACATCTGATTCACAATGACTCTGTGGCTCCCCCCAAGCAAGGAACTCGCCGCTGGCAACGGCTGCCCATCGCTTTTCCCGTGTTTCTCCACTCCGTGGACCGCGAGGGGAATCCTTATCTGGAATTCGGCACAGCATTGAATGTCAGTGCCGGAGGCGTGCTGATCGCGGTTCGCAGGCCTCCCGCTTCCAAACACATTCGCCTGGAAATTCCGGTCTCTCCTATCCTGCCCAAGTTCGCTATTGAAACCTACCGCAGTATCAAGGCCCACGTGGTGCGCACCGAGTTGACCCGCCAATTCACCTTCATGGGTGTGGAGTTCGATCAGCCGCTGACCTTGGGCGATTGTCCCCGCGAACTCAAGAGCGCGCGAACGAATTGATCAGGAAGCCATCAGCAGTCAGCGGTCACCATTCAACCTTCACGAGTGAGCTTGACTTGTCATCACGAGCGGAAGGCGCAGCCCGCGAGGGATCTGCAGTTCCCCCGGTCTACCCGATTGCAGTTTCGTTAACGCACCGTAACCGTGTAGCTGCTCAGCACCTTCATGTAGTTGGCGCGTTCGAACGCCGCAGGATGGCGCACCGACTTGTGGCTCATGCTGCCCTTCATCTGCTGGATGGATTCGTACTCGTGCTTCTCTAGCCATTCGCCAACCTCGGCGATCAGGAAGCGTAAGTAATCGATGCCGTGCTCCAGCAGAGCGGACGTCGTCATTGCCACTCGCGCTCCCGCCATCATGCACTTGATCACATCTTCGGCTGTGTGCACCCCGCCCGTGATGGCCAGGTCAGCATCGATCTTGCCAAACAGGATGGCAGCCCAGTGCAGGCGGAGCCGCAGCTCGTTGGAGCGGCTTAGTTGCAGGCTGGGGACGACCTCGAGATTTTCGAGATCAAAATCGGGTTGGTAGAAGCGGTTGAACAGGACCAGGGCATCAGCGCCAGCCTGATCCAGCTTGCGCGCCATGTTCGCCATGGCACTAAAGTACGGACCCAGCTTGACCGCCACCGGTATTCTCACGCTGTCTTTCACGGCATCCACCAGGTCGCAGTACATATTTTCGACTGTCATCGCGTCGAGCGTCGGATCGGTGGGAAGGTAGTAGATGTTCAGTTCGAGCGCGTCGGCGCCGGCATCCTGAATCAGCCGGGCATAGCGAATCCAGCCACCAGTCGAGACCCCGTTCAGACTGCCAATCACCGGAATTCGCACCGCTGCCTTGCCTCGCGCGACCTGCTCGAGATAGTCATCGGGACCGATGTTGTAGCTGGTCATGTCGGGAAACATGGCTAGCGCTTCGGCGGAGACATCTGTGCCCTGGGCAAGAAAGCGGTCGAGCAGATTGCTTTCCAGGTTGATTTGCTCTTCAAACAGCGAATGCATGACGATCGCCGCTGCGCCTGCATCTTCCAGCCGCCGGAAATTAGCCACATCTTTCGTCAGCGGGGAGGCGGAAGCTACCACCGGGTTCTTGAGTTTGAGTTCCAGATAATTCGTCGATAGGTCGATCACTTTTCCACCCCCTTGGCGCCCGCAACGGCCCCGGCTTTTTCCGGCGGCGCTGGAGCTGTAGGTTTGCCCGCGCCATTGGCGGGCATTGATGCCCAGTATTCGTAGAGCTTCCAGCGGTTCACCACGTCCTGCTGAGCTTCCTGCAGCAGTTCCTTCGCTTCTTCCGGATGACTGTGAGTAAGCATGGTGTAGCGCGTTTCGTTGTAAATGTATTTTTCAAGCGGAATGGAAGGAGCCTTGGAATCCAGTTGCAGCGGATTCTTGCCCTGCTCGACCAGCTTGGGGTTATAGCGGAACAGCGGCCAGTGTCCGGCTTGCACCGCCAGTTTCTGCTGATCGAGGCCATGCACCAGGTCGTACCCATGCGCGATGCAGTGGCTGTAGGCGATGATCAGCGAGGGTCCGTCGTAGGCCTCAGCTTCAAGGAAAGCTTTCAGTGTTTGCATGTCTCCCGCCCCGAAGGCCACGTGAGCAACATAGACGTTGCCATAGCTCATTGCCATGAGCGCGAGGTCCTTTTTCGGACGTGGCTTGCCGCCCGCGGCGAACTTCGCCACCGCGGCACGCGGCGTGGCCTTGGACATCTGCCCGCCGGTGTTCGAGTAAACCTCGGTATCGAGAACGAGAATGTTCACGTTATGTCCGGAAGCCAGGACATGATCGAGGCCGCCGTAGCCGATATCGTAGGCCCAGCCATCGCCACCCACGATCCAGACTGACTTGTTGACCAACACGTCGGCGAGCGCTTTGAGATCGCGTGCAGCTGCGGAGGTGAGGCCTGCTAACTTCTGCTTCAGCCGCTCAACTCGCTCCCGCTGAGCGCGAATTCCGGTTTCCCCCGACTGATCCGCGTGCAGCAGATCGGCGGCAAATTCCTCCCCGATCTCAGCCGAGAGCTTCTGCACCAGCTCACGGGCGTATTCGCTTTGCTTGTTGAGGGAAAGACGCATGCCCAGGCCAAATTCCGCATTGTCTTCGAACAGCGAGTTTGACCACGCGATCCCACGCCCCTCATGGTTGAAGGTGTAAGGCGTGGTAGGAAGATTGCCCCCGTAGATTGACGAGCAGCCGGTGGCATTGGCCACAATGGCGCGGTCGCCGAATAGCTGTGACATCAACTTGATGTAAGGCGTCTCGCCACAGCCCGCGCAGGCGCCGGAGAACTCAAATAGCGGCTGCAGCAGTTGTATGTCTTTTACCTGTCCTAAGCTCAAGGCGCTGCGATCCGTCTCCGGCAGCGAGAGGAAGAAATCCCAGTTCGTGGCTTCCTGCTCGCGGACTGGAGCCTGCGCCACCATGTTGATGGCTTTGTGCTTGACCTCGGTCTTGCTCTTGACCGGACAGACTTCAACGCACAGAGCGCAGCCCGTGCAATCTTCCGGAGCCACCTGCAGCGTGTATTGGAGGTGGCCAAATTCTTTCCAGCGGGCAGCCACAGACTTGAAGTGTTGCGGCGCACCCTGCAGCTTGTCAGACTCGTAAACCTTGGCGCGAATCACCGCGTGCGGACAGACCATCACACACTTGCCGCATTGGATGCAGAGCTTCTCGTCCCATTCGGGAATTTCAAGTGCGATATTACGTTTCTCCCACTGCGCGGTGCCCGTGGGGAACGTGCCATCGATGGGCAGCTTGCTGACTGGCAGCAGGTCGCCATTGCCCTCAATGATGGGAGCGAGCACGTCTTTTACGAAAACCGGCGCTTGCGCCGGTACCGCGGGTCGAATGTCGAAGCTGCTCGAGACCTCGTTCGGCACTTTGACTTCCAACAGATTAGCCAGCGTGCCATCCACGGCTGCGAAGTTCTTCTGCACCACCGCCTCGCCGCGTTTGCCGTAGGTTTTGCGGATCGAGTTCTTGATCGCTTCCAGGGCCTCGTCGCGGGGAAGCACTCCGCTGATCGCGAAGAAGCAAGTCTGCATGATGGTGTTGACGCGTCCCCCCATCCCGGTTTGGCGGGCAACATCGTAGCCATCGATCACGTAAAACTTCAGCTTCTTGTCGATGATCTGCTGCTGCACGGTGCGCGGAATGTTGTTCCAGACCTGGTCCGGACCGAAAGGACTGTTGAGCAGGAATGTGGCGCCCTGCTCAGCGTGCCGCAGCACATCTACCCGCTCCAGGAAGCTGAACTGGTGGCAGGCCACAAAATTGGCGCGGCTGATCAGGTAGCTCGAGTGAATCGGACGTGGCCCGAAACGCAGGTGA
>DASPRM010000056.1 GCA_035624455.1 Terriglobales bacterium | reverse complement strand
ACCCGAAGTGAGAGCGCGAATCCCCAGACGCGAGCCAGCTCACGCTCGTCGGCTTCTGATTTGCCTGTTACGCGCCGCATCGGCTTTTCGATGAGCCTATTCGTCTTCAATTCCCAGCTTTTGGCGGCCTTCCGGGCTGATGCGCTGTGGCGTCCACGGCGGATCCCAGACCACATTGACTTTACAGGTGTTCACACCGGGCATACTGAGCAGCGTCTGGCGGATGTCGCGGCTGATTTCGGCGTGCGATGGGCAGCCCTGCGCGGTGAGGGTCATCTCCACTACTACGTCGCCTTCGTTCTCTACTTGCACACCATAAATCAATCCCAGATCTACCACGTTCAGAGGGATCTCCGGATCATAGCAATTGCGCAGCTTGTCCATTACATCTTCGCTGGAAATCGGCATAACGCAATTGTAGCGGATTTCATTTTCTCCACCTCGTTCCTTAATTCGTGAAGCCAACGCGAAAAAGCAGCAAGGCAGCAGCTTTTCGGCGACAATGTTCAAGTTCCTTCGGGGTGGATAGGCTGGCGCTTTTTCAGTCCCGGATTCCAAATCATGACACTCCGGGTCACGCCGCCAAATCTGAAAATTCGGTGAATCTTCCTATACCTATGGCCTATTGAATCTCTATTCACGAGGTGAATATGCCAGCCGTACAGACCCGTCAACCCAGCCGTCAGCCCAGCTTCTTTCCGCAAACTCCACGCATACTGACTCAGCGCTCCGCGCCCAAGGGACAGAATTTCGGCAAGTCGCGTCGTCCCTTCGGAGATCCCGTCGCCGACCCTAAGGATGATCCTTACTTCGAGCCCCCTCCCGTCACCAACAACGTCAATCTCACCCTTCCACTCGTCAGCATCCTCCCCGATGCCGACACTCGCATCGCGCAGTCAGGACAACTCGTCTTCCACTCTGTGGGCGACACGGGTGGCATCCACGGCGACGACGTGCAGCGTGCCATCTCCGATGCCATGGAAGCTCAGATCACCAAGGCCGGCGATGGCGCAAAGCCCATGTTCTTTTACGACCTGGGAGACGTAATCTACTTCAATGGCCAGAGCACACTGTACAAGTGGCAGTTCTACGAGCCCTACCAGTACTACCCCGCTCCCATCTTCGCCATTCCCGGCAATCACGATGGCGACATTCGTGTTCGCAAGGGCGATCCCATCGACACCGAACCTACGCTCTACGGGTTCATCCAGAATTTCTGCGACACCTTCGCGCATCACGATTATCCCTATCGCGACACCATGACCCAGCCTTATGTGTATTGGACCCTGGAAACTCCCTTGCTCAACATCATTGGCCTCTATTCCAATGTCGAGGGCTCGCTCGATGCCCGCGGTACTAATGAACAGCAGGCTTGGCTTGAGGATCAGATGAAAAATGCTCCCGCGGATCGTTGGCTTCTGGTGACCGTGCACCATCCGCCGTTTTCGCTTGATAGCAGCCACGGCGGCTGTCCCGATATCCTCTCGGCTCTCGATCGCGCCATCGAAAAAACCAGGCGCATTCCCGACGCGATCCTCTCCGGACACGTGCACAACTACCAGAGGTTTTCACGAAAAGTGGGCAAGCAGACCGTCCCCTACCTGGTGGCCGGCGCCGGTGGTTACGCCAACACCGACACCCTGATGCACAAGCTTCAGCGCAAAGCAGGACAGCCTATCAAGACTCCCTTCACCACTACCCTGCAGGACGTCACTCTCGAGAACTATAACGAAGATAATCCCGGCTTCCTGCGGGTGACTGCCGACAAAAAGCACCTGACGTTTGAGTACTTCGTCGTGCCTTTCAAGACTCCCACCAGCGTGAGCCTGTTCGATTCGGTCACCGTCTAGATTGCAGTCGGCTGTTGCGCGACTCTGCAGGTTCGGTTCCGGCTAACGCCTGGAACCGGACCTGTGCCTTCTACGCGCGCCGTCCTCGCCGCTGCGCTCGTGACGAAATCTCCTCCACCACCGCAAAGTTGATCTTTTTCATCACCGGATCGATTCGATCGACCAGCACTCGCACAGTTTGCCCCAGCGCGTAGGTTTTGCGGTTGCGCTGGCCGATGATCTGCTTGGTGTTCTCGTGATACGTGTATCTGTCATCGGTAAGCGTGGCCAGCGGCACCAGTCCTTCGATGAACAATTCGGTCAACTCCACAAAGAAACCGAATTTCGTAACACTGATGATTAGACCATCGAAGTGCTCTCCAATGCGCTCCTCCATGAATTTCACTTTCTTCCAGTCCATCAGCTCACGTTCAGCGTCATCGGCGCGGCGCTCGGATTCGCTGCTCTCCTCTGCGATCTCGTGCAGGACTTGCAACGGAATTGGACCTTGCAGTTGTTGACTTCCCGGCGCGCGCGAATGATGCCCGCGATCAGCTCGCTTGGGCGATCCCTTGGACCAGGGCGAACGGCTATCGGTCGCGGCATCCCGCACGGTCTGAGGCGTTGATCCGGCGCGCTCCCATCCCGGCTGAGAAGCCACCAGCCGGCCTGCTCCAATTGGAATCTCGCCGTCGTGCTCTTCCGCTGAATCACGCAGCACTTCCTTCAATATCCGATGCACGATGAGATCGGGATAGCGCCGAATGGGCGAAGTGAAATGTGTGTAGCTGCTCGCGGCCAGGGCAAAGTGGCCCGCATTCTCCTCGGAGTAGCGCGCCTGCTTCAGCGAGCGCAGCATCAGGTACGAAAGGATGCGCTCCTCCGGCTTGCCCTCGATTTTCTGTGCTAGTTTCTGATACATACGCGGCGTGATGCGAACATCCTGCGGAATCTCGACTTGGCGGGCACTGCGGCCAGTACCGCGCCGCTCTCGCCGATCGGCCTTCACCTCCATGCGCCGTACAGGCAATGCGCCTACCCCCAGCGAATATCCGAAGGCCGCGGCCAGGCTCTCAAACTCGAACACCTTCTTGGGATCCGGCTTTTCATGGATGCGGTATAGGCTGGGAACCTGTTTTTGATCCAGGTAGGAGGCGACACACTCGTTCGCTGACAACATGAACTCTTCAATGATGCGATGAGCAATGTTGCGTTCTGAGCGGGTGATGGCTTTCATCAGACCGAGTTCGTCGAACTCGATGACTGGCTCGGGTAAGTCGAAGTCGATCGACCCTCGCCGCTCCCGCTTTCGTCGCAAAATCATCGCCAGCTCGCGCATCAGCTCAAAGATGTCCACGATGCCGGCGTAGCGCTGGCGCAGGATGGAATCCCCCTCCAGGATCGCGTTCACGTCGGTATAGCTCATGCGCTCGGCGGAACGGATGACGCCTTCGTTGAGAACGAATCTGACGATTTCTCCCTGGTGATCGATCTCCATCACGCAGGACAGCACCAGCCGATCGACCTGTGGCCGCAAGCTGCAGAGATCGGTCGAAAGCTCCATCGGCAACATGGGCACAGCGCGGTCCGGAAAGTACACAGAGGTTCCTCGCAACCTCGCCTCCCGATCCAGTGCCGTGCCCTCGGTGACATACCGCGCCACATCTGCAATATGCACTTGCAATTCGAAATTGCCGTTCGAGCACCGCCGAACCGTAACCGCGTCGTCGAAATCGCGTGCGGTCTCACCATCGATGGTCACAATGGGAAGATTGCGGTAGTCGCGGCGCTGGCGCAGTTCGCGGGCGGAAAGAATGTTTTCAAACTGCTGCCCTTCCTCCAGCACCTCCGTCGGAAATCGATGCGGGATATGATGCTTGCGGATGATGATCTCGACATCCACCCCAAAATCGTCTTCATAACCAAGAATCTCCAGCACGCGGCCCCGCGGATTCTGCGTGGGGGTGGGCCAATCGGTGATCTCCACATCCACGACCACGCCCTCCAGGTCGCTCCACTCCGTGGTTCGTCTGGCTTCCTTGCCCAGGACACGGTGTGGCGTCTCCCGTCGAATTCTTGGAGATGGCTGGCCGCCTCTGTGGTCAGACTCCATCTCTTCACCTTCGGCCTCTGACGGGCGCGGGTACTCCTGGCCCCGCTGAATGATGATGTCCTGCGTGATCTTTTCATCGATCGGCCGAACGTAGTTGTATTTGCTGCCGTAGTGAAAGGTTCCGACCACGGTCGGGTGAGCTCGTCCGAGCACTCGCAGGATTCGCCCCTCAGCCCGACCATCGGAGCGGATCGCTCCCAGTTCCACCAGCACGCGATCTCCGTGCATGGCGTTGTCCATAGCGCGCTCGCTGACGAAGATGTCACCCTGGATAAGGCCACGAATTTCGTCGCTCTCCGGGATTACGAAACCATATCCATCGCGATGCATAATCAGCCGCCCCACAGCCTGGTTCTTCGCCGCCGCCCGGCGAGGCATGGCATAGCGATCGTCAGAGTGGGTCAACTGTCCACGCTTGACCATCGTTTCCAAACGATGCTCCAGCTCGCGTCGTTCTTCATTCTTAAGGCCCAGTTCGCGCACCAGTTGCTTGAATCCGGCGGATTGCTTGGGTTGTTGCTCGATTTTTCGCAGGATGGCGCTGTCCGACAGCATGACTATTTCGATTTTAATGGGGAGTGGGTTCGCAGTCTTCCCCTTGTTCTGTGTCCGGAAATGACCGGGCGCGGAACAGGACCGCCACGGATTTCACGAATTGGCAGAGAACGAAGAAATTTTAAGAAATCCAGAGTCCGGCAACCAAAAGCACCTATGCCAGGAAGTCTTTTTAAATTCCTGTCAGTGGGAATCTCTCGAATCCGTGGGCCATGTACTTCGGCCCAAGGGCCCAGGTTTTCCAGATGTTTTCCACACCTTTCTTATTTGCGGCAACGGCGCAACACGGGTATAACTAAGTCGGTAACACCAGCAATATTTACATCGCCACGAAAAAAATTCGCGAAGGCAAAGAAGACCAGCCAGCGCCTTATCAGAGTTGAATTGACCTGCACAGGCTGTGTTTGCGCTGGTTCGTGTCATTGCTGGACGCTGGCAGGTTTTGGCGAGAAAAGTGCGAGTGTTACCCGTTGATCCCCTACAGGAAAGGATTTGAAGTACATGTGGAAGCCCACGAGTTCCAGTACACCCACCCCCTCTACACCTGAGCCGCCGCGTACGTCGCCCCCTGCGGCGCCGGCCTACACTGAACCCACTCCCGCGGCGGCGCCACGCAATGCCACCGTGACCCCGCAGGACCAGGCCACCATTGGCAAGTCGCTGGTTATCAAGGGTGAGGTTTCCGGTTCCGAGTCGCTTTATATCGACGGCCGAGTCGAGGGCTCCATCAATCTTCCTGGCAACCGCGTCACCGTCGGCCGCAATGGCGTCGTGAACGCCAACATAAACGCGCGCGAGATTGTCGTCCTGGGCAAGGTGAAAGGTAACCTGGCTGCCAGTGATCGCGTGGATATCCGCACCGAAGGCTCGCTGACCGGTGACGTAGTCGCCCAGCGCATCAGCATCGAAGATGGCGCCTTCTTCAAGGGTGGTATCGACATCCGCAAGCCCGGCCAGAAAGTGAACGGCGAGACCAAAGAAGCCGTGGAAACGGCGTCCGCCACGCCCGCCCGGGTTTAGAACGTGAGAGTTTAATGGCAGGCTGAGTGGAAGCGCTTCGTTTTCCCTCAGCCTCAACTGATCTGAATTGCCGCTGCAGTTGCACTCTCCTCTCCCTGCGCCCGGGCGTCGAGCTGCGCGGCGCTCGAGCGCATATGCTGGAAAAGGTCTTGCAACTGCTTTCCATTTCCTGCCGGCACCGGAATGTCTCCAAGCCCTTTACCGCTGCGGAGCCGGTGAAGAGGCCTGAGGGTGATTGGGACTCAGTCGGCGACCGCCCCACTCATTATGTCGTCTGCCTCGATTGCGGGAAAAAGTTCGCCTACGATTGGAAAAGCATGCGCATCCTGCGCTGATTCTCACGGTTCAGCGCGGCTGCTTAGCGCCTCCGGCGCACTGCTTTCCGCCGATGGTTCTCGACGCCGTTGCCGCAGATCGTGCAATAGTTGTGAGCGAGTGATCGCAAGCCCTCCGGCGACTGCCGCCGCCCAGGTAATCGTCGCTAGCGCCAGCGCTTCCAGATCAGCTCGACGGCTGCCATCAATCGCGAACACACCCGCCACCTTGTAGCTTACGACTCCAGCAAACAGCGCTGTGATCGCTGCCTTCCCCAGCTCTTTCCAACCCAGAAGTTGAGCCGGCACCAGGCTACGGCGGTGCAGCAGAATGGCAAGCACAACCGTGTTAGCCATAATGCCGATATCGGAAGCAATCGCCAGGCCCACAACCGAGAGCGCATGAAACAGCGACCAGTACACCGGAAGCGACGCAACCGTGATGATGCTGCTGGCGACCATCGGCGTGAGCGTATTGCCGGCGCCGTAGAAACCGCGCGAGTAGATCGCTTGCGCCGACCAGAAGGCTAGTGAGAGCGCAAACCAGAAAAAGTAGGCCGCAGTCTCGCGGGAATCCCCGAAGTGAAACCGGCCACGGCGGTAAACCAGGTCGATCACTGGAAGAGCCGTCGCCATCATCCAGGCTGTAACCAGGAACGATGCCGCAGAAATCCGAGACACCGCCCCGCTGACGGTCTCTGCGAATTCCCGCAGGCGTTTCTCGTTAAACAGACGCGCGAAAAATGGAAGCGAAGCCTGACCTGCCGCCTGCCCCAGCACCGCCATCGGCACTGCGAAAAGCCGCTTGGCATAGTTCAGGCGAGTAATGTCACCCGCTCCCCCAGAGGCGAAATAGCGCAAGATCCAATCGTCGGCAGTTACCAGGGAGACTCCCAACATAAGCGGAATAGATAGCCCCACCCATTCGCGAAACGCAGGGTTGCCGGTATCAAAATTCGGCACGTACCGCATCCCGGTGCGTACCGCTCCCATGGCGTTGATCAGGAATGGCCCGGTAAAGCTTCCAGCAAGGGCGCCCACCGCCAACGAAGCTATACCCAGGCGGCCGGACAGGAGCACGCCCCCCAGAATGATGAACAGGTTATAGAGCAGCGGTGCGAACGCGGGGATCAGGAACAGCCGGCGGGAAAGCAGGACTGCCGATACCACGCCCCCGACGTAGAAGAAGATCTGCCCCGGCAGCAGGATCCGTGTCAAAAAAACGCAGAGCCGAATTTGTTCGGGCGAGAATCGCGGAAAGATCACCCGCTCGATCTGGGGCGCGAATATTTCTGCCACCACTACTCCCAGTGTGAGCACACTGGTCATGACCGTGATGATTACGGAGAACGTTTCCTGAGCCTCGGTCTCGCGCTGCTTCGTCAGAAAACGGGTGTAGATCGCAATGAACGTTATGGAGGCGGTGCCGCCGGCCAGGATGTAGTTCAAAAAGTCAGGAAGTGTAAACGCGGCGACATAGGCGTCAGTTTGCGGACCCGCGCCAAATGCCCACGCAATGTATGCTTCCCGCACATAACCAATCACTCGCGACAGCATCACCGCCGTCATCAGCAGAAGGGTGGCGGAAAATGCGGAGTGCTCGTGCGACGGCCTCAGGGCGCGCAAAACACGGTGCAGAAAGCTGCGCTGTGCAGGACTTGATGCGGGGAGAACGCCCATGAATGTCGCCATCGCGATTCTACACGCATGGCAAGTTAACCAGGACGCGGCCCAGCTTCTATGATCCCGCTTCGTTACTGCAATTTTCCAGGGTTGTGCGAAAGCTCGTTCTCGCCAGGTCCAGGTGGTTGGAGACAGTCAAAGATACAGCCCCGGAGGGGCTGAATGGCATGGCCTCCAACCTCAGCCGCGCGGAAAATGAAACAAAATTGTGAGTGCCCTCGGGCACGACAGACTTCTCACAAACACTTTGTCCAGCCACTCTGTCCGCGCTCTCTGACCTATTTGTGCATCGCCCCGAGATCAAAACGGCCAAGATAAATAGGGCGCGACACAGGAGGAGTTGACGTGGTTACGTCGATCGGATAGGGAGCGCTGTTCAGCGTGGGATAACCCCACACCTTTCCATTGCTGAGATCTATTACAACCTTGCCCTGCACCTGAGTGCTTCCATCGGGCGCGCGCAGCATGGTGGTCCCGGGCTCAATGTAGAGATTCGAGCCATCCGGCTGGGCTTGCACTGGCTCTGGAGCAAGCACCGGACGCAACCCGATCACTCCCAAAAAAATCGCAATCAGCAACAAGAGCAGCTTTGCCAGACGGTCAATCTGCATCACGCCTCCAGGCTTCTAGTGTGTGGCGGAAGGTTAGCGGCAGAATGGAAGGGAGGCAACTGGTGCATTGCCGGATTCTGTGTGCTTGTGGCCATCTCCGAAGAAGCTGCTCGAGCCGAGCGGGAATCAAGATAGTTTCTAGACGATTGCAGGTTTCGGGCGAACAATCGGCCCATGAAGCACGATCGTTCGTTTAGCCCCGCACGTCCGGCACGCCAGTACACCACTCCCAGAGGCGAGCAGACACGTCAAAGTATCCTGCGTTCCGCCGCTGATATCGCCTCCGCCGAGGGTTTGGACGGCCTTTCCATTGGACGCCTCGCTTCTGAACTCAGCATGAGCAAAAGCGGGCTGTTCTCGCACTTCGGCTGCAAGGAAGAATTGCAGCTGGCAGTAGTTGAGGCGGCCCGTGAAACTTTTATGCAGGAGGTAGTCAACCCAGCCGCCGAATCACAGCCCGGCATCCCACGTCTTTGCGCCATGCTGGAGGCATGGATCGCCTGCATCCAACGTCGGACCTTTCGGGGTGGATGCTTTTTTGCTGCAGTAGCAGCCGAATTCGACAGCCGTTCCGGGCCGGTGCGCGAGAAGATTGTCAGCCTGATGAGAGCGTGGTACGTAGCGATTCGCGGTGAGGTGCAGCGCGCTCAGAGCCTGGGTCAGATCAGCCTGGAACTCGACCCTGCACAAATCGCGTTCGAGCTGGTTGCACTGGTGCATGAAGCCAACTCGGTCTTCCAGTTGCTCGGACAAGAAGATGCGTTCGAGCGCGCGCGGCGCGGTGTCATCGAGCGCCTGAGATCGGCGGCTACGGATCCGGCAGGTCAATTCCTTCCGGGGCTGACAGGATCGGGAGTTTCGCTTGCGCGAGCAAGTTGAACTAGCACGGCTTCAGCCGTGCCGACTAGGCCAGGAAAAATGCGGGCCTTAGCCCCTGGGGGAACACACGGTTTCCTCATGCGGTTCATATGAGATAGCTTCCCACTGCTCCTTGCTAATTTGCCGCCTGCTGCCTCGCCTAGTCCTCAAATTCCGTGTTAGTAGCATGATGAGGCAGCGCCTCCGGCATCTCCGAGACGTTCCACATCCAGGCGGCTAAGAGCGCCGCACCCTCGTTAATTTCGTCGGGGATCACTTTGTCAAACGTGTCGGTCTGGCTGTGATGCGCCTCCCCGTATTTCGCCACCCTCTGAACGCAGAAGTATGCCGGCACACCCTTATTCAGGAAGGGCACGTGATCTGAAGCGCCGAAATATCTCGTGCTGAGCGGCTCCAGGTCGAATATTTCTTTGAGGGGAGTGTAGATTTCAGCCATAAGCGGCGCGGTCTGGTAGAGATTCTCCAGGGCAATGCTAAAGACCTTGCCGGTGCCCGTATCGAGAATCAGCACCCCGTCCATTTGCGGGATTTCAGCCGTGTGTTTGTCGAGATACAAGTCCGCGCCGATGCTCCCCTGCTCCTCTCCCGTGAAGAGAATGAAAGTAAGCGTGCGTCGGGGTTGCCAGCCGAGAGCCTTCAATGTGCGTGCCGCCTCGATCACGGCCATTGCCCCGGTGCCATTGTCGAGCGCACCCTGGCCCAGGTCCCAGGAATCCAGGTGACCCCCGATGATCACGCGTTCGTTAGGAAACTGGCTGCCCTGAATCTCGGCGATCGTTATGGATGCCGGCACCGGCCCGGCGCTGAACGTCCCGCTCAGGTTTACTTTCATCGTGACTGGCCCCGCCTGCGACAGGCGATAGATAAGGCTGTAATCCTCATGAGTGAGGAATCCCAAAGGCGCATCCGAGGGACGGTAGCGGCTGAGCGATGACATGCTGAACAGGCTGTCCGTCTTTCCGCTGTCCAGCAAAATCACCGCCGGGCCTTCGGCCGCGATGGCATTAAGCAGCTTCCTGCGCTCCGACCAACCCGCTTCAGGACCTTCCTGCACGCCGCGCGCAGGCGCAATCACCGCATCATAAGCGTTCTCTGGCACCTCGTTCGCCGAGGGCAATTCCACTGGTTCCCGCAATACAATTGCTCCCTTTATTTTCCTCTTGTAAGCTCCCAGGTCGGACATCTTCTTGGCCTTCACCAACAGCACCGGACCCGTCACCGCGCCGTTGGTCGATTTGCTCCATCCCATAGCGCGAATTTCGATCTGCCGCGAAACCGGGGCGACGATCTCCGCCTGATCCTTCCCGCGCGTCCAACCCTGGGGAATCTCCGTCGTCTCCAGATGTGCGGCAATGCCGTACTCCTTGAAGCGCTGCAGGGTCCAGTCGCTGGCTTTCTGCATCTGCGGCGAGCCCGTCAACCGCGGTCCGATCTGCGTGGTCAGGTATTCCAGATTCTTCATCAGTTCGGAGTGTGCCTTTACCTCGTCGGCAATCTTTTGATCCGCCACTTCCATGGCCTTGCGGTAAGAAGTCTTTTGTTCTTCGGTTCTGTCTGCCGCCGAAGCGATCAGACAAAGCAGCAGGGCGGCGGCAACAACCACGCTACGAAAATAGAGCCTTTTCAAGGGATCCGGTCCTCTGTTTATAGATAGGAGCACTCAGGTGATGATATCCAGAAAGAGTGAATTCTTAAAACAGTTCGGCATCGAGCATCCAATCATTCTGGCTCCCTTGGGCGGCGGACCGAGCACGCCGGAACTGGTTGCCGCGGTTTCCAATGCCGGAGGTCTCGGCTCGCTTGGCGCTGCTTACATGACACCAGCGCAAATCAAGGAAGCGATATCTGGAATTCGGCAGCTCACCCACAAGCCATTCAACGTGAATCTGTTTGCCGGCGGCTGGGATCACGCTGGTCCCTTGGATGCAGAACCGATTTTGACTTTGCTCAAACCCGTCCATGAGCAACTGGGCATAACGCCTGCCACTCTGCCCCCAATACCTCCGGATCCGTTCCCACAGCAACTGGAAGCAGTGCTCGACGCGCGGCCGGCGGTTTTCAGCTTCACCTTTGGCATTCCGTCGGTTGAGGATATGGAGCGCCTTCACAGGCTTGGCATTCTGGTTCTGGGCACGGCAACCACCGTAGAGGAAGGCCGCATGCTGGAGCGCGCCGGTGTCGATGCGGTCATCGCGCAAGGCAGCGAAGCGGGAGCGCATCGCGGTACTTTCGCCGCGCCCTTTGATGCAGCCATGGTTCCCATACGCGATCTGGTAAGTGGTTTAGTCCGCGCGGTGTCGTTGCCGGTAATCGCCGCCGGGGGTTTGATGGACGGCCGCGACATCGCCGAAGTCTTGGCAAGAGGCGCCACGGCAGCAATGCTGGGCACAGCCTTCTTAGCCTGCCCGGAAAGCGGCGCCTCCCAGGCATACAAACAGGCGATCCTGGCGGCGTCACGCGATACAACCGTGATCACACGCGCCTTTTCCGGCCGTCCCGCACGTGGACTCGTGAATACGTTTATTGAGCAGTTGCGTGGGAAAGAAGATCTGATCCTCCCGTATCCGGTACAGAATGCCCTCACGCGCCCTATGCGCACCGCGGCAGCCCAGCGGGGCGAGCCAGGATTTCTTTCTCTCTATGCAGGACAAGGCGTTGCCCGTGCGCGCGCCATGCCTGCTGCCCAGCTGGTGCGATCCCTGGTGGAGGAAATGAACAGCACGACTCGCGGAAGGGAACTCCACAGCACAACCTGACAGCACCGTCGCACATCATAAGATCACCCGTCGAATGACCCAAATAGTATGATGAATGGTGCTTCCTCCATCGAGCCAGACACGCATTGAAATCGTAGGAGCGCTTCGCGGACTGGCTGCGCTCGCTGTCTGCTGGTTCCACTTCACCTATGGACAGCACCCGCTATTGCATCGCAGCGGCGCGTATGGATGGCTCGGAGTTCACGTCTTCTTCGTCATCTCCGGATTCATCATTCCTTACAGCATGTATCGCGCAGGATATCGGCTGCAGAACTACTTTCGTTTTGCGGCAAAGCGGCTGGCACGCCTGCATCCGCCGTACGTAGCTTCGATCGTGATTACGCTGGTCATGATCTACGCCGCGCTCTGGGTGCCTACGGCGGATGGATACCGGCCGGAAGTGGGATTCAGCCAGCTGCTTCTGCACTTCTTCTACCTGAACGACGTCGCCGGCAAGCCGTGGTTCAACGTCGTGTATTGGACGCTCGCCGTCGAGCTCCAGTGGTACCTGCTGATTGGCTTAGTTTTCCCCTTACTCTCGAACCGCAGGGCCTGGGTTCAGGTGGCCACGGCGTCCCTCTTAATGGGCAGCTTCTATCTTGGCATGCGCCATGAGCGGCTCGTTTTTCACAGCGTGCCAATCTTCCTGCTGGGTGTTTTCGTATTTCAATACCGGGTAGGTTTAAGTGGCGGAATACGCACGCTGCTCTCAATTGCGGCAGTGCTCGCGATGATGCGCTCGCCCATCGGATTGCCCGTCGCCTGTGTATCGGCAGCAACCGGAATGGTAATCGCCAGTTGCTCATTCCAGAACCGCTGGTTCAACAAGTTGGGTGATGTGAGCTATTCGCTCTACCTGTTGCATTTGCCTGTAGGGCTGACCTTCATCGGCCTGGCCTCACGGCTGCCGTACTCCGGTTCTTACCTTCTGATGATTGATATTGCTGCCGTGGGCGCTTCTCTGGCTGCCGCCTATCTGATGTACTGCCTGGTCGAAGAGCCCTCGCAGCGGTTATCGTCGCGTATCAGCCTGCATCCTGCCTCGGAGACGGCATCGGAGCCAGCCTTGTCCACTGTGGCGCCAGCTTAGTTCCGGCAGTTCGCTGGCATGAAGCTGAATGCTGATATGGATTGCCGGCTTAATCCATGTGTCCGCCGTGACTGTGGTCCATCTGCCGCTCCACCGACCAGACCTCGGCGGACGATTTCTCGAAGGGATACACGTGCACCATCCATCCGAAGATCACGGGCTTGAAGCTCCCGCCTGCCTTCTGGCATTCACCTTCGCTGACAATCGAACCGGCCAGGCCAAAGCGCGCTTTGGAGCCGAAGTATTCCGATTCCAGCCCCTTGGGGGCAGCGCAAAAATTGGTGTGCTCGTGCCATTGCGCGATGCTTAGCGGAATGCGCTCGTTCAACTCCTCTTCCGTCGCCTGCGCCGGTGCTGTGTACATGGCGCCAATCAACTTCCAGCCGCCGTCGACAGTCTTTTCGTAGAGCAAGGATGTTGGGTGCTCTGGATTCAAACGAAAGGCCGCTTCAAATCCGTACCAGTAATTTGTGAAGTGATACATCTTCTGCGGAAGATTTGGCAAAAAGATACGGTAGCCATCTGCCAGCGCGACCTTGTAGTCGCGATATTTGTCCAGAGTCGTTCGCGTCTCGGCGACGATGGCGTCGGCTTTCTCTTTGTCACCTGGCTGGAGTGGCCGCAGATCCGTCATTTTCATGTGCGGACCCATATCCATATGCTTATGGGACATGGCGTGCACCGCGTGATCCATGCCGGCGTCCTGCCCATCCGGTTGCGTCATGTGAGACATGTCATGTACAGGCTGGGCGGCTTGCGACTGCGCGCGCAACTGCCGGTGCACGGCCGCTTGTAATAGCACCAGTGCTACGACTACGGAAATTATGACTGCCAGTTTCTTCTTCATCCCCAACTGCTCACTTCATCAAGACGAATATCCAGGCCGCCAATTAGCAGGCATTTTACGAACCGTTTGGTTATTCGAAACGAACTTATCCCGCCCTCCGGCGCCGGCACTGCTCTTGAATGCTCCGTTTTCTGATTTCGGAGCTCCGCTCCCTGCTCCGCTTAATCAGTGGCCTGGCCTCTTTTTATATGCTAACCCGATAAGATGGGATTTGTTGTCACTCCGAAGTTCTAGGACTCGCTGATTCAGGAACCGCCTTGCCCACCAGGACGGCAAACTGCTGCGCATCAGCGTTCCAGCGGGGCGCAGAACGAATGGCGTCGATCACTTGCTCCGGTTCATCTACCACCGTCCACATATCGGAATGCCGCACATCCATGAAGCGCTCACGGATGCAGTGATCAAGCAACTCCAGGCAGGGATCAAAGAATTTCTTTACGTTCACCAGCACTATGGGATTTAAGTAAATACCCAGGCGCTTCAGGGTGATCGCCTCAAACAATTCTTCCAGCGTGCCACAACCTCCAGGCAGGGCGATAACCGCATCACTGTCCTTGAGCATCAGGTGCTTGCGCTCGCGCATATTTTCCACCAGCTGCAGCTCACTTAATTGATTGTGTGACCACTCCAACTCCTTCATGAAGCGAGGAATCACCCCAATCACGCAACCACCATTTGCCAGGGCGCCCTCTGCCAGGCTGCCCATCGAGCCCAGGCCGCCTCCACCGTAGATGATGGTGATTCCGTTGGCCGCTAGAACTTCGCCCAGCCTATATGCTGTGGCCCGGTAGACCGGGTCCGCCTGCTGGCTGGAGGCGCAATAAACACAGACGCGCTCGATATGCATATTCAAAGCTTACTGGGTAGAAGAAGGCTTGAGAAGATCACCGGTTGGACACGCCCGTCAGGGCTGAATCACCGCCTGATAGTGCTGGGACTTGGCATCGAAACGCGCCAGCAGCTTGTGGGCTTCGGGAAGAATCACAGCTTTTTCGTAGTCTTCACCGGCAAAGGCGCGCACTGCATCCATCGAGTCGAACAGGGTGATAGTGATGAAAGCGACCTCGTCACCACCCTTGCCGTCGCTGCGCAACAGATAGGCGCCGCGATATCCCGCCACCCGGTGGATTCCAGGAAGAATTTCGCTTCGCAGCAGGTGTTCATAAGCGTTAGCGTTTTCGGGTTTGGTCCAGCCATGCCACACTCGCGCGATCATCTCTCTGCTCCTTTTGTCCACAGCCTGCCTATACGCACCCAGGGGGCAAGAAGCTTGCACTTCTTGCGGATTGGCAGGTTCAATTTGAACAGCACTCAGCGGCGAACTGTCGTCGGTACCGGCTCGGTCGTTGCGCTCGCGGCAGAAAGCCCGAGCTGAATGAGTATCGAAGACGCGGCTTTCAGACCTGAGGCGATGCAATCCGGTACCCCGATTCCCTGATAGGCATTCCCCGCAACCGCCAGACCATGAATCTGATCGACTTCTCTTTGGATCCGCGCAATGCGATCGAGGTGCCCAGGCCCGTACTGGGCCATCGACTTCTGCCAACGATAAATGCGGCTGAACCTGGGCTCGGCCGCGAGTCCCAGAACTTGTTTCAGCTCGAGACGCGCAATATTCAGGATTTCTGCGTCGCTCAGCCCCAGTATGCCTTCGTCGTGCAGGCCTCCCAAAAAGCAGCGAATTATTCCACGCTCAGGCGGCGCCCGATGCGGAAACTTGTTGTGCACAAATGTGCAGGCTAGCATCCGCTTGCCTTCCGTCCGCGGCACCAGAAAACCAAACCCAGGAGGAAGCTGCTGCAGTGCCGGCCGCTCGTAACCGAGCGTCACCGTAACCGACGAGCTATAGGCGATCTGCTTTAGTTCGGCAGAAACTGCGGGGCTGGCTGAGCTAAGCAGAATGCCCGCCGCAGTGGCCGGCAGCGCCAGCACGATTGCATCAAACGGATGACGGGTCCCGTTGATGGACACCAACCAGCCCCCGCCAACTTGCCCGATCTCGCTCACCGTCGTACGGGTGCGCAATGCCTGCGGCGAAAGCCTTGCCTCGACGGAATCCACCAGCTGCTGCATTCCATTTTTTAGCGAGCTGAACAGAGGACGCGGCTTGGAATTCTGCGCAGACGGACTCTTGTGCGCCATCTCTTCCATTCTTCGGTGCGCGGCCAGCATTCCCCGGCTCAAGCTGCCATATTTCCTTTCCATCTCCACGAAGCGAGGCAACACCGCAGCCGCACTCAGAGAAGCGGCATCGCCGCCATACACGCCTGCCAGCAATGGATCAGCCAGCCTATCCACCATCTCTTTTCCGAAATGCCGTTCCACCAGCTCGGCTACCGTCTCATCCTGTTGAGCTGGTGTTGAGTTCGGCTTGCGAAGCAGTTCCATGCCCATGCGCAGCTTCGTGCCAAGCGAAAACAAAGGAGTCGTAAGCGTGGGCAGGATCCGTGTCGGAACCATGAACATCAGACCGTCCGGGATCGCGACCAGTCGTCCCTCAACCAGGATGTAGGTTTTGCGCTCGGCATCGTTCGACCCGATAAGCTGATCGCCGAGTCCCAGAGACCGGCAGAAATCCAGGCCGTAAGACTTCTCAGTCAGAAACGAATCGGGCCCGGCCTCGAGAACGCAGTCTTCGACGACCTCGGTAACCATCACCCCGCCCAGCCGATTACTGGATTCAAAGATCGTGTACTCGACGGGGCTCCCGGCCTTTCGCGCCTGCTCCAGCACAGTGGCGGCTGCCAGCCCTGAAATTCCGCCCCCGACGATAGCCACTCTCTTCATCAGGTTCACACTTTGATCTGAACAATTTTCTGCGGCGGTGCCCCCGTTGCCAGCCGCGAACGGGCCACATCCACCAGGGCCGCGATAAAGAGTGGCGAATCGTTCAGCGACTCCGCCCGCCACAGCTTCATGTCACGATCGGCGGCGAACTTCCGAAAACCGATATCGATGTCGTAGAGGACTTCCACGTGGTCACAGACAAAGCCGATAGGCTGCACGAATATTCCCTTGTGGCCTCTGCCTTGGAGATCCGCAATCGTGTCTTCTACGCTTGGCCCCAGCCAGGGACCGCCCGACATTCCCTGGCTCTGAAATGCGAAGGTCCAATCTTCCATCCTCAAGAAACCAGATTCCATCGCCACCAACGCCGCCGTGTCGTGTGCCTGTTGCTGATAGGGATCGCCTTCGGCGATAGTTCTCTGCGGAACGCTATGGGCGGTGAAGATCACCGGCAGACCTTCGCCCGCTTCTTCGCAGCCTCGTGTCCAGCCTGCCTTGAGCTTCTCGGCGAAGGCCCGAATTAGCAGCGGGTGATCGTGCCAGCTTTCCACAAAATCACATTCGAATGGCATGGTATCCAGCTGGCCCTGGAGAGCACTCCGATAAAGCCCCACGCTGGTGCGGGAATTCTGCGGCGCCAGACAAATCGTTACCGCCCGTTCGATTCCGTCCGCGGCCATTTGACGAACTGTGTCGGCGATAAACGGATTCCAATTGCGCATACCTACATAAACAGGGAGCTGAATCTGTTCGGATAGCGCCTGTGCTTGGCGCAAAGTGATTTCCGTCAGCGGCGAATGGCCAATCAGTCCATAGCGATGCTGGACCTCTGCCACCACCGCGTCTGGCACCGGCCGCCCTCCAGTAACGTAGCGCAAAAATTCGGGGATCTCCTCCACCCTATCGGGGCTGCCGTGAGCCAGCAGCAGGACGGCTGTTTTGGAATTCGCGTTCGACCCATTCGTCGTCATCACGCTTCCGTCCTCAGCATTTTTGCCGAATGCTCGTGCACGATTTGCGCGAGAGCTTTGACATTCTCCACCGGGGTTTCCGGGAGAATGCCGTGTCCCAGGTTGAAGATGTGACCGGGACGTCCGGCGGCTCGCTCCAGGATATCCAGGGCCCGGGTGCGCAGCTCCTTGACATCGGCGAATAAGGTTACCGGGTCGAGGTTTCCCTGCACGGCGCCTTGGAAACTAAGTGTTTTCCAACCCACATCGAGTGGGATGCGCCAGTCAAGGCCAATCACATCGGCTCCGGTTTCCTGCATCGATGCCAGCAGGGTCGCGCTGTCGGTCCCGAAATAGATGATCGGTGCGCCCGTTTTCTTCAAGCGCTGCACCAGATCGCGGGTGCGCGGAAGCACGTAGCGGCGATAGTCCTCCACCGCGAGGCAACCCACCCAGCTATCGAAGACCTGGACGGCATCGGCTCCCTGCCGCACTTGCTCGGAAGCATACTCGGCAAGAACTGTGACCAGCTTAGCCATCAACTCGTCCCAGGCTTCGGGATCGCGGTACATAAGCTTCTTGGTCTCGATGTAATGACGCGATCCGCCCCCTTCAATCATGTAACTGGCCAGGGTGAAGGGGGCTCCACAAAATCCGATCACCGGCAACTTCTCGCCGAAGTGCCGGACCACCAGCCGCACCGACTCGGCCACATAGCTCAGCTCGCTGGAGCGATCGCTGCGCAATGCTTTCACACCCTCGGCATCGCGAATTGGCTTCTCGATCACCGGTCCCTCGCCTGCCTCGAAATGGAAATCCAGGCCCATCACTTCCAGCGGCAGCAGGAGATCAGCAAAGATGATGCTGGCATCAACCCCTAACGCTTCAGCGGCGGTGATGGTGACCTCTGCCGCAAGCGCCGGCGTCTTACAGATTTCGATCAGGGAGTGGCGTTTGCGAACTGCGCGGTATTCCGCCATATAGCGCCCGGCCTGACGCATGAACCACACCGGAGTGGAATCGGTGGGCAGGCATTTACAGGCTTTGACGAAGTTGGATTGGGGGGCAGCCACTGCCTTCCAATGTAGCATTTTGGCGCCAAAGCAAGCCCGCGAATCACCTCACCAGACTTTGTGATGTAAGTCACAAGAGGACAAGGACCGGCATCCTGGGGCGACTAGCCGTCCTGCCTGCCACACTACGGTTGGAGCTGGACGATTATCGGCTCAGCAGTAACGAATCGCCGCTCCCAGGCAGACTCGAGAGAACTGCGCGGCCGAACCAGCTGACACGGGCTAAGAGCAGAAGTTGAAGACTCAAAATCAAAGTCAGAACCATCGCGGCAAGCGGTTTGGCAAATACTCGGACAGGTTGTAAACCAGCGACCAGCGCGCGTGAACTGAGGAGCAAGAAGTCACGGCTGAATGGAAGAGGCCAGAAAACACGCGCAAGATACACCAGAACCGCCCCTTCGACATATCCCAGCAGCGTGAAGAACATGCGTCGTGGTGCTGTTCCGAGTTGTACAGCCGTGAACATAATGCCTGTCGAAAGTTGAAACCCCAAATGGACGTCGGAGTTGCGAGTGCCGGCTGCAAAATCAAGTACTGCGAAAGAGAAAGGCGCCTTTTACATCGTTACCGCGAGAGCCTGTTGGATTGCCGCCTCCGGGTCGCGCTCGGTCTCAAGCGCTTCCCGCGGAATCCTTCTTGCAAGCTCTTTGATATCGCGGTTCACGATTTGAAGCTCTGTGGAGTCCTGAGGCGATTTAAGCAAACTGCGCGATTTCATGAGACACGCGTAAACCAGGCGAGCCGGACGGTTGTGCTCGCGCAGGAACAGCGCGTAGTTGTACCAATCCACCGCCTCGCCCTTGGGATCTCCCGCTGATGCATCCAGCTTGAGCGTTTGCTGATACAAATGAAGTGCCTGCTCGGCTTTCCCCTGCCTCGCTCGCAGATCAGCTTCACCGGCAAGGGCCACACTCTGTAGCCTGGCTTGCCCGCTGCGTCCTGCAATCGTTGCCGCTAACTCATATGACTTGGCCGCCTGCTCCTCGCGGCCGGCCAGTTGCTGACACTTGGCCAGACGGAAGAGGATTGGCGCTACCTTGTCCGCCGGAGGGAGTTGCTCCGCGCCCTGCTGGGCGATTTTCTCCAGGTAGATCACGTAATGAGGAATTGCCTCTTGCGCTTGACCCCGCGATTCCAATTCATCGGCTAGATACAGGTGTGCTGCGAGCTGGGAAGGATTAGCCGAAAGCGCCCGCCGCCAGCTTGCAAAGGCCTCATCCGCGTGACCCAGTTCCTTCGCCAGCACGCCGTGATTAACTAGCAGGTCCGAATCCCGGGGATTCTTTGCCGCCCACTGCCCAGTCAGTTCGTAAGCCTCCTGGTATCGGCCCTCCTCCGTCAGGTAGTGCAGCAGTGCGTTGCGGGGAGCAGGATTGGCTGGCGCGATGGCAATGGCGCGCTTCCAGGCCTCCACTGCGCTCTTGCCGTCTCCGAGTTCCAGTTCCTTGCTGGCGATGCGCATCTGCAGCGCCGCATCGGCGGAGTTCATGGCTGCGGCCCGATGTAAACCAGCCAGAGTTCTGTCCCCAACCGCTTCCAGGTAGCGTGCCTGATCCAATACTGCCCACGCCACCAATACTAGTGCCAGGCTCACTCGCAGAGCCCGTGCCTGGAGCGTGGCCCCTGCCAGCCAGCGTGCACCCCGGCCAAAGCCCAGACTGGCAGCCTCGGCGCCAGCCTTGATGCGCTCCTGCGAATTGAGAAGCAGGCTGCCGATGCGCCCATCGCGCAGCTTCCATATCGCGCCGTCGAGAATGAAATGGTGAAGGTTCACGATGGCACTGAAGATCAGGACGCTGGTGCCGAAATCAACATGAAAGAAGTAGCTCGCCACCCAGGGTCCGGGGATGAACAGAGCAATTCCTCCGACGATCATCAACCCGAAGTAACGCAGCGGTTGCCAGGCTGATGGTTTGCTGCCGCTCTCGTTGGTCTTGGCCTCCCGCCGCGCGTAGTAACTCGTGATCCACAGGTACTGCGCGGAATGCATCAACGCCAGCACACCCGTGCTGTAGCGGCTTTGCGGGATCTGCCACCCTTTGACCAGCGACAGAATGGTCGGAAGCAGGAACCACGCAAACTGCGTCGAGAGCAGGGTCAGTGACGGTATCAGCGGTCGCCATCCACTCCTCTTGCTCAAGCCTTGCATGCCAAAGCCAGACAGCAGTAGGAAACAGGTGCCCAGCAGCAATTGCGTCCAATGGCTCACAGGAGCGGGAATATTGAGAGAAACAAACAGGGGATCAATCGAATGACCGGTGTGAAATCCCAGGAACAGGAACAGGTAAGAAGCTACGAAAGCCCAGTACAATGCGCGGCGTTCTCCGGACGAAGGCTGCGCTCCCGCGCGCCGCGCAAACATCATGAACAGACCAAAGTTTTGGCCACTGTAATGCCATGGGCTCCAGGTCAGGTACAGCGTGAACACCCACGGGAGCAGGCGCGGAAACGCGTGCAACAGAACCAGGGTTGAAGCTATCAGCAACGTGATATGGAGGGTGAAGATCCGGTACTTCGCGAAATCCTCCCGCGTGTGATACGCCCGGTACAGCGTCGCCATGTAGTGGGGATAATTGAAGAATAAAGCCAGCGCGTAAAACCCTATCGACCACGCGATAGCATGTGAACTCGACGCCACGTACGTAAGCAGCAACAACGGCGCTGACCAGCCGCCGCAGCCTACCGTCTCGTCGACCCAGGGATTGTAGATCCACGGCCCGCTTCGAGCCTTTTGGCTACTCTTGTCCAAGTCTGAAAATCTCCCAGCTTCCTGGTATCCGCGCGGATTATATGTGGCGAACCAAGCCGCCTGTCCTATCCGAAAGGGTACGTCTGAAGGTAACTGCGCCCTGAACTGGGTATCCTGTCCTGCATTGATTTCAGCATCGCCCTGCGAAACAATGATCGAACTTTATGCCCCAGGACTGATGCCATCGATTCTCTCGACGCACTGGCGAGCGATCCCAAATGCAGCGCGGAAGACGTCTGCCAGCAATTGGCGAATATCTTTCAGCTGCGCAAAACCGAGGTCGCGCTGCTGGTGCTTCAAGGAAAGCTGCTAAGGTTTTTGTTTCCGGCTGAACTGCGCAGCGCAGGTTCGATTCCCCTCACCAGCTCGGCCGTAGCCGCAAAAACTGCTCTGTCCAAGAAAGCCGAACTCTTCAACACCTTCGCAAATATTAAGCACAGCAGCGTCTTCGAGATGGTGAAGCTCGGTACGGCTGACGAAAATCCAGACGCCCAGGTAATTCAAAAGCTGATGTCGGCTCCTATCCTTGACAGCTTTGGTGACGTCTGGGGCGTGATTCAGATCTCGCGCAAGGGCACAAGTCCTGCTGCGGCGGGACCGGATTTCTCCGAACAGGATTTGCAAACACTCCAACGCTGTTGCCAATCCGTTGCTAGACTCATGCCCAGGCTGGAAAGCGTGACTTGCTGATCGACTATGACCCAACCGCCCAATCAGCAGGTACTCCATCACCGCGGGAATTACCTGGTGCGGCGACAGAGGCTGGCTCCAGGCGAGTCCACACCCTGGCATCGCGATCCCTTCCATCGCGTGACGGTTGTCCTGAGCGGAGACCTGCTGAACATCGAGTTCCGCGATGGCAGCGAGACTCTATCGTGCAAGGTCACGGCGGGCGAAGTGGATTGGTCGGAGCCTGGCGATCGCGTGCACCGCGCCGTGAACGTCGGCACGCAAGTATTCGAGGAAGTTGTAACCTTCTTCCTCGATCGTCCAGACGCCGTGCCCCAACCTGAAGACGACTCGAATACTTCCTGAGTGTGCGAAGAGTCAGACAGACGCTGAGGCTGTAGCCAGCGTCTAATCTTGGCCGTTATGGGAGGCATGGGGTGAAAGGATTTTTATTGGGTGTGGTCGTGACGCTGGCGTGCACCGCACTGTTCCTCTATATCTACTTTGCCCAGGGCTTCGCGCCGGTAGCGACTTCGTCGCCTCCCTGGCCCTTCGAAGAAAAACTAGCGCGTGGAAGCCTGGACGCTCGCGCCCGGAAGGAAGCGCCAAAGACAGCGCCTATTGAACCTTCCGAAGAGAACCTGCTTGCCGGCGCGCACGAGTACATGGAGCATTGCGCCATGTGCCACGGTGTGCCCGACAAACCCGCTCCTTTCATCGCCAGGGGCGAATACCCCAGGCCACCGCAAGTGTTCCATCAGGATGAGCGCTTAACCGGAGACCCGCCCGGCGAGACCTACTGGAAGATCATCAACGGCATTCGCCTCACCGGCATGCCCGCATTCGATAAGCACCTCTCGCCGACCGAGGCGTGGCAGATCGCGCTGCTGTTGGCTAACGCGGACAAGTTGCCTGCCTCAGTGACGGCGGCGTTAAGCGAACCCGCGGAGCCGGCTTCACACGGTGAGCAGGCGGAGGCGCAGCACACCCAGGCCCACGAACATAATCACAGCCACAACCAGAAAAACAGCCACTGATGGCCTGACCGCTGCGCAGCGATAGACGCTGGTTTCTCTCCTATCCGGCGCTTAGCTTGATTCCTGCTCAAACTTCACCTTACCTCACGAACTCATCTTCGCTAACCGGACCGGGAGAATCTGTCTCAGGCAGGACTCCAAGCCCCACACCAGCAGTAAATGGTGTTGATTAGCCCCGCTGCCTAGGCAGTCGGGAGAATTGCAAAGCCAGAAGTTGCAGCGCACTCTATCGCCAAACGGTATCTTCCCGCCTCACCTCTGGCCGGAAAGATGGGGCTTTACTAAGAAACACAGAACTGGAAGGTCCCCCCTCAAGGAGGCGATATGAAGCACACTCCTCGAAGAGTTGCTATTGCTTTGTTGTTGGTTGCCATGTGTCTGGTGGCGTTCAGGGTTACCCGCCCGGAACCCGCTCACGCGCAAGTTGGCAGCTCAGGCGTTAATTCAACCATCAGCGCCCAGGACTGGCCCGCATGGCAGACGCTGCTGGAGATCCTCAGTGGCCAAACCCCGAGCAGGATTCCCACGTCCATGTCGTTCGCCAACCCGAGCGGCACCATCACCAGCTATCAACCAAATGGGGCGACCACAACCAAGAACAACGGTTTTTTTGCCTCGCTTGGCACAAATGGCCGCACCTGTTTCACTTGTCACCAGCCCCAGGACGGCTGGGCGCTCACCCCCGCCTCAGTCCGAGCCACCTACGCTCTGGCTGGTCCGAATGCCACCCTGTTCAGCCGCATCGATGCCGCGAACTGTCCGACTTCTCCGGGTGCCAACTCCAGCAATGGGGCAGCGTTTGCTTACGCGCACTCACAGCTGCTCACAAGAGCCAATTTCCGAATCAATGTGGACCTGCCGGCCAAGGCGAATCAGCAATGGTCTAAAGTCCTTGTCAATTACGACCCGACCGGCTGTGAGAACGACCCCAAGTACGGCTTGCCGGCCGGCAAAGCATCGGTTTACCGTCGGGTGTTGCCGGCCGCCAACTTGGCCTTCCTCGATCCGATGGGGCCACTTGGGCTTGCACCGGCTTCCACCCCGGGCCGGATACGCCCCACTTTCGCTCCTTGTAACAATGGAGGCTTTTGCTTAGGAAAGTCACCCGCGCAAAACAACACCAATATTGTTCCTACCGGCTCGCCGACCATGGGAGGATTCGCGATCATGTGGGATTCGCGTGAGCCGAACCTGATCACGCAGTTCATTGGCGCCAATGGCTTCCACGCCCAGGCCACCCAGCGGCAACTGAATCAGTTGGAAGGAACCCTGGCCAACCCCATGCCTGCCGCCTGCGCGGGAGTTAACTTCAACTCTTCATTCCCGCTCCCCACAGCCTGCCTGATGGCACTGAATAACCCTGAAAACTGTCCTCCCACGAATCCCCTCAACGCAGGATCTCCAGTCTGTCAGGCCGTACAGTTTCAGACCAATGTCTTTTTCGCCCAGGCTTGGGACATTCTGGGACAGGACCTGACCGGCGTCGATGGCAGCGGGGCAACTGGTGGCGCGCAAAACCTGGCTGGCTTTCTCGCAGCAGACGCAAGTCTCTTCGAACAGCGGCTAAGTCCACCCACGCCAAACCTGGTCCTCACCCCGGGATCCGAGTTCACGTTGTTTGATAACTGGGCGGGCATTAACGGCAACGACTTCGTCTCCCAGTCTCGCGCGTCGATTTACCGCGGACAGCAGATCTTCAACACCCGCACCTTCGTCATCGCCGGCGTATCGGGATTCAGCGATATCCCGGGCGCTGGCCGCGGCACTCCAGCCACCGGCGGCAAACTCACTGGAAGGTGTACTAATTGCCACAACGTGGTGAATGTGGGAGACGATGCCGGAATGCCAGGGTTCCATACCGGCATTGGCGATAATTTCTGCCAGCACGCCACCTTTCTAACCGCGACTGCGCAGAATCCCGTTCCTGCACCTTGCGGTACCGCCTTGCCACCCGGGCCTGGGGAGCCGTTGTTCACCTTCTATTGCCCGAAGGGCTCGATAGAGTACTTCAGCAACCCCGACCCGACAAACACGTACGACGTTTTTCAGACCACCGATCCGGGGTTTGCGCTTATCACTGGCCAATGTAACGATCTGGGGAGGATGAAGAGACCGATACTGCGCGGATTGGCGTCGCGTGCACCCTACTTCCATAACGGGAGCGCAGCGACTCTGCAGGACCTGGTCAACTTCTACAACCAGAGATTCAACATCGGTCTCAGCGATCAGGATATGAATGACCTCGTGAATTTCCTGTCGTCGCTGTAGTCCAATGGCCACTGTCGGGCTGGCGGGCTTTGAAACGCTTCCGCGATAACGCGGATATTGTTCCTGACAGTAATCAGGGGCACTCGCCATAGAGTGCCCCCTTTTCTTTTGCCCGGCCTTGGAGCCGACTCCAGCCTGAAACGCGCTTAGCTCACCTTGCGTACTACCAATGCCGAGTTCTTGCTGCCAAACGCGATGCAATTGCACACCGCCCATTCCGGCTCTGTTTTCCGCCCACACTCCGGAACGTAGTCCAGGTCGCATTCTGGGTCGGGCTCCTCGAGGTTGATGGTTGGGGGGAGAACCGCATCCCGCATCGCCAGCAGCGTGCATGCTACCCCCGCAGCGCCGCAAGCCCCCTGCGGGTGTCCAATCAGACTCTTGACCGACGATCCCGCCAGCCGATAGGCGTGCTTCTCGAAAGCCAGCTTGATCGCCCGTGTTTCGATACGATCGTTCAGTTCGGTGGAGGTCCCGTGATAATGGACGTAATCGATGGCCGATGGCACTGCCCCCGCATCCTCAATCGCCATCTGGATCGTGCGCGCCGGCTCTTCACCGCACTCCTGCAGCCGGACGCGATGGTAAGCTTCGCAGCTCGAAGCGTACCCGGCTATTTCCCCATAGATATTGGCTCCCCGCGCTTTTGCTCGCTCCATCTCCTCCAACACAAAGAACCAGGCGCCCTCACCCAGCACGAAGCCATCGCGGTCCCGCGAAAATGGCCGCGAAGCACGCTCCGGCTCCGCGTTCCAGCGGGAGGTCAGGATTCTCATCAACATAAACCCGCGCATGATGAGCTCCGCGATGGGAGCGTCTACTCCTCCCGCAATCATCGTGTGCAGGTGGCCCGATCGAATGTGCTGGGCCGCATAGCCGATTGCGTCCGTTGACGATGTGCACCCCGTCGAGATCACATGACTCAGTCCGCGGAAACCGAAATACATGGAAAATTCACTAGCCAGCGTGCCAATAGTGGAGGTGGGGATTACGTAAACGCTGGCCTGCTTGTGTTTGCCTTCGTAGTAGAGCTGATATTGCCGCTCGGTGAAATCCTGACTTCCGCCACCCGATCCGACCATTACCCCGACGCGGCGCAGTTCATCCAGTGTCATGGACTTGTGCTCTATGCCGGCGTCACCTAGCGCTTCTTGAATTGCCGCCAGTCCGAGTGGCACGGCACGCGATACGTGCTGTCTGCTGATGGGGTCCAGATATTGCTCTTCTGCGAAATCCGCTGCTTCACCCGCAATTTGAACCCTGAGTTCATCCGGCTTGAACCGGCTAATGCGCCTCACACCACTCACTCCGGCGCGGGTGGCATTCCAGAACGCCTCCCGGCCAATGCCGTTGGGACTTACTGCCCCGATACCGGTCACTACCACACGCCGCACCATAGCCTATTTATGCAGCACGGGACCGGGATTATTCAAGAGGGGGGCGTTGCGCTGAACCAGAGCGGACAAGAACAGATTGGAACCTGAGGCGCCAGCGCGCGTCTGAGCCCGCCGCTGAAATGCTGATCACAGCGAAGGACCTTTAGTTTCTGGCGGAGAGGGGGGGATTCGAACCCCCGGTACAGCTTTTGACCGTACAACGGTTTAGCAAACCGCCGCCTTCAGCCACTCGGCCACCTCTCCGCATCTCACAAGCCCTTAATTATTGAGGGCCTTATCGCAAAACCGCCTGTTCGTACCGGAGGCATCCTGAACAATTCTTGAACTATTGCCAGGATGCTGACCTTGGATGCTCCTGAACACAGGCGCGGTGGGCTCTAACACACGGCCAAGGATATCAGAAATGACTCGCCATCAGAAAGGATGCATTTTTGAGCAGGACGGCAGCCGCAGGTCCAGGGAATTGGGGTGGAACTTTTCTTTGCAGCGCGAATCTCAGCGCATGTCTGTGGCCGTACATCATGTGGGTATTCTGTAATGGTTTGCAATCTTCTGGAGCAGAGATCTTCGGCGAGGAACAACTCATGAACGTATATCTCCGGCGAGGGGCAATTGGGAGCGTGGCCGGCGCCATTGCCTCTATGGCTCTGGTTTCAACTCTGGGTCACGGGGCGCTGGCATTTGTGCTGGGACTCGCGCTGGGCGCGGCTTATGCCATGTCGCTGGGTCCGACCCGCCGAACCTATGTCGATGGAATGATGGCTGCCGCGGCCTTGGGTGTACCGCTCTGGGCCCTGATCAGCGTAATCGCGGTGCCGCTGCTCTCCACGCAGAAGCCTGAGTGGAGCGCTGAACAAATGCGCGGGCATTTTCCGGCTCTGGTCGGATGGGTGATGTATGGAGCCATTTTAGGCCTGATCACCCAGGGGCTGAATGACCTGGCGGCGATGTTGTTCGGTCCGGAGAAAGAGTTGGCCGAAGCCGCGCCTGAAGTGAAGACGCGAATTGTCATCCTGGGTGGCGGCTTTGCAGGAATGAAGACGGCGGAGCGACTGGAAGAAGAGCTGCGCCAGGACCGCTCGGTCTCGATTGCGCTGGTCAGTGAGACGAACGCCCTCCTGTTTACACCGATGCTGGCCGAGGTCGCCGGCAGCAGCCTGGAGCCCAGTCACATCAGCACCCCATTGCGCAGCAGCCTGCACCGTACGGAGTTTATGCGCGGGCGCGTGGTGGCGATTGATCTGCAGGGCCGGCGCGTTGTGCTTGAACCCGACATTTCCGGCAATGGCGAAGATGGGCGTGAGCTGCCTTATGACCACCTCGTACTGGCTCTGGGATCAGTCTCCAATTACCTCGGCATGGCCAATATCGAGAAGCTGGCCTTCAACTTCAAAAGCCTGTTGGATGCCATTCGGATTCGCAATCACGTGATCGAGATGTTCGAACGAGCGGATCGGGAGCGGGACCCCGCGGTTCGAAAACCATTGCTGACATTCGTTGTAGCGGGCGGCGGGTTTGCCGGAGTTGAACTGGCAGGCGCGCTGAATGATTTCGCCCATGGGATTCTGGCCGATTATCCCAATCTGCATGCGGAAGAGCTGCAAATAATTCTGGTGCATTCGCGTGACCGCATTCTGCCGGAGCTGAGTGAGTCACTCGCACGCTACGCCCAGAAAAGAATGGAGGCGCGCGGGGTAACTTTCCGTCTGAATGTCCGGCTCACCGACGCGCAGCCGGGAATGGTGATGCTGAGCGATGGACCGGTTCCGGCTGAGACGCTGGTGTGGACCGCGGGGACTGCCCCTAATCCGCTTCTGAAATCGCTGCCGCTGGAACGCGATAAACGCGGTGCAGTGGTGGTCAAACCAACTCTGGCTGTTCCCGGACATCCGGGAGTTTGGGCGCTGGGAGATTGCGCGGCAGTCGTGGACGCCAGGTCGGGCAAGCCCTGCCCGCCTACTGCCCAGTTCGCGCTGCGTGAGGCAGCGGTGCTGGCAAGAAATATCCGTGCTGAACTGGAAGAACGGCCGCCACAAGGTTTTCATTTCGATTCTCTTGGCGCACTCTGCGTGGTGGGGCACCAGACCGCCTGTGCCGAGCTCACTGTGCCCTTCGCGCGGAGCAAGTCGCTGCGCTTCTCGGGGTTGCTGGCGTGGCTGATGTGGCGCGGCATTTACCTTTCGAAACTGCCCGGACTGGAGCGCAAGATTCGAGTGCTCATGGATTGGACGGTGGAGCTGTTCTTCCCGCGCGATATTGTGCAGACAATTGATTTGCGGTAGGAGCGCTTCGATGGCAGCATCAGAGACTTCCCTTATGACGGTTGGACTGGGTACGCATCGTCGCACGATGGCGTGGAGCGCACCGCTGCTGGGCGTGGCAGTAGGGATCGCAGGCGGGGTCGCGCAAAGCGCGCTGTTGACCCACTCGCTCCTGCAGAACATGTTGTTGGGCGCGGTATTTGGGCTGATCTTCGGCTTCTTCTTTGCCGACCGTGCCAGCAGTCCGGGAGCGGGTTTGATCTGGGGTCTTGGCGCGGCGTTTCTGCTTTGGCTGATGTTGCCTGCCGGGATCGTTCCACTTCTCGTCCGATCAGAGCATTCTACGGCCATGTTGCAGGATGTTCGCCAGCAATTTCCGGCGCTGGTGGCTTACCTGATCTGCCTGGGAATGCCGGTCGGGGTGACGCTGGGATTCAGGCGCAGCTTGCAGCGTGATGCAGATCAGGCGAAGTTTCGTTGGGGGCGGGCCATCATGGCTGGCGGCCTTGCGGGAATGTTGGGAGGATTCGTTTTCAATCAGTGGATGTCGGTGGGAGAATTTTTCCCGTTGGTAGCCGGTGGTCCCGAATTGAGCTCGCGCGCGGCGAACATGAGCTGGCAGTTCGCGATTGCGCTGCTCATGGGTGTTACGTTCGGCTTGCTATTCCAAAAAGATGTGCGCGGCTACGGCTCCTGCATGGGATGGGGAGTGGGCTATGCCATCTTCTGCTGGTTCCTGGGTCCACTCACATTGTGGCCGCTCCTCGGACACATTCCATTGGACTGGTCCGCTGAACAGGGCAGCGCACTTTTTGGCGCGCTAGTAGGGCACATCATCTACGGACTGATCCTGGGCGTCACTTACGCCACCCTCGACCGCCTCTGGTTGCGTTTGTTCATACAGTCGGACCCCCTGAACCGGGAGGCGGAAGGGCCAGGGCTGCGCGTGATCAGGTCACTCGAGTGGGGAGCGCTGGCGGGATTGGCTGGCGGACTGGTTTCGAGCCCGGTGATGCTGGCGACAGGCGTGGTCTCCAGAGTTGCTGGTCTGGACACTCAACTGCTCGGCTTGCGCGGTGTAGTCGTTCATCTACTGGTCAGCGCTGGAATTGGCATGACCTACGGCTTGCTGTTTCGCAACGAGGCTCCTAGCTTGGGACTCGGGATTGGATGGGGATGGCTGTTCGGTCTGATCTGGTGGTATCTGGGTCCGATGACTCTCCTTCCGCTGGCATTAACCGGACAATGCGATTGGCGCACCGAAGCGGCGTCGGCTCTGCTTCCATCCCTTCCCGGTCACCTCATCTACGGTGCGACCACGGCTTTTGTCTTCCTTCTGCTCGAGCGGCGATACATGCGATGGCTGTTACTGGATCCGCGGATCGCGATGAGAGAGCAGCGCCGCGTCCGCCCGGTCGGCACGCCGGCCCCGGCATTGTGGTTATTCGTGCTGGGATTGGGTGTGCTGCTGCCGATTCTGCTGGGATAGCGAAAGCGGGCGCGCCAGATCTGTCGCGGCAGCGCCTCGAAATTCCAACCTTTCGCAAGAATAACCATACTTCAAGGACGGCGATTGGACGGACGCAAGGTCCTTCGACGCGCACCGGGTGAGGTGTACCCGGCCCTCGCTCAAGATGACAAATCCAGACCATCACGAATTCCGCAACCGCTACAGGTGCCGCAACATGATGAAATTTGCAATGGTGAAGTAAATGATGAGTCCGGTCACGTCGACCAGGGTGGCGACGAATGGAGCTGAGGCGCTTGCGGGATTCAGTCCAAGCCGCCGTAGTATGAACGGCAGCATCGAACCGGCGAGCGTCCCGAACGTTACCACTCCGATCAGCGCCAGGAAGATGGTTAAGGCAAGGATCGGAGTATGTGCTCCGTAGGTCCCGAACACCCTTTGCCAGAGAAAAATGCGCGTCATTCCGATGGCGCCCAGAATCATACCTAAGGCCACGCCGGAGACCAGCTCGCGGCGAATCACCTGGAACCAGTCGCGCAGTTTGACGTCCCCTAGAGCCATGGCCTGAATGATGAGCGACGTTGCCTGGGACCCGGAGTTGCCTCCGCTGCTGATGATGAGCGGAAGAAACAACGCCAGCACGACCGCCTTGGCGATCTCATCCTCGAAGAAGCTCATCGCAGTTGCGGTGAACATCTCGCCCACAAAGAGGATCGCCAACCATCCGGCACGCTTTTTGACCATTTCGTGAATCGCCGTGTGCATGTATGGGGTATCGAGGGCCTCCATGCCGCCGATGTTCTGGATGTCGCGGCTGGCCCGTTCCTCGACCACGTCTACGATGTCGTCAACCGTGACGATACCCACCATGCGTCGCTCGACATCAAGCACGGGAACGGCCAATAGGCGGTTGTCGCGCACCACCCGGGCGACTTCCTCCTGCTCGGTCTCGGGCCTTACGAACACAAGGTCCTTCGTAGTCATGATTTCCTTCACCAGCTTGCCCGGCCCGGCCGTGAAGAGCTGCCGCACTGAGACCACGCCTAACAGATGCTGATCCTGATCAAGAACGTAGCCGTAGTACATCGTGACCACGCTGGGGGCCTCTTTACGCAGATAGGAAACCGCGACATCGACCGTGATGTCGGGACGCAGGCGCGCGAAGCGCGGATTCATCAGGCCGCCGGCTTCGTCCTCCTTGTACGCTAACAGGGCAAGCACTTCCTTCCGCGTGGGTTCGTCGAGGAGGGCTAGCAGCTTGTCCCGCCATTCCGGCCCAGCTTCTTGAATCAAGTCGGCAGCATCGTCGGGCGGGAGTATACGCAACCACACGTGACGCTGTTCCTCGGGCAGGCCGAACAAGATAAAGGCTTGGTCATGGGGACTCAGAGCGAGGAAGAAATTGGCCTTCTCCCCGGTATGCATTTCACGAAATTGTTTCAGGCGCTCAGCATGCGAGAGATATGGCCAGCGGTCCCAAAGCTGATCGACCGCAGAGGGCGTTGCGAGTTGGGTAGCCATGTGGTCTTCCCCCCATTCGAAGCTGGCAGGTGCCGCGCGGCCCGCTCATACTACGACAGGATTGTTAAGAACAGGTTGGGGTGCGAAGGGGATCGCCTGGTGGATGCCGCGAGGCAAGCCCGCCGTGGACCGGAATACCGAGGCCCGAGAAGTGTTATTCCTTGCCGGGCACCCGAGGATGGAAGACCTTTCAGGGGACGGCCGAGGGCAAAATCAGAGGATTTTCTCATCGCAGGCAAGGCAGAGATCTAGTGTGGAAGAAGGCGCAATGAAGACGGGGCTACAAACTGTGGCTGAGCACAGGACCGTGCCCACATCCTTAGGGCCGGGTGAGAACGGTTTGATACGGATCGAGCACCAGCTTATGGGTACCTGCGGGTCCCGTGAGGTGGAAGGTGGTTTCGGGTCCGTCGGCAAATACTCGTCCTAGCAGGGTGGGAGTTTTGCTCGCCCCGGCGATCCCGTAAACCGGCACTGAAGTCACTAGCTCGTTCGGGGCCTCTTTCTGCCGAATCTTGCCGGTAATCTGGGTGCCCGCGGCAGAGGCAGTATATTTGACGTCGGCCAGTTCGAGTCGCGGAATCGCAGTGCCGTTCACCCATTCGTCAAAAAACCAGTCCAGCGATTTCCGGCCTTCGTAGCGTAGCGAATCGGGCAATTCTTCTTCGAAAGCTTCCTGCAACTCGCGATCGGTGATCTGCTTGCCTTCGTAGCGCTGGCGAAGTTTGAGCAGCGCGCGAAAGAATGGCTCGTCATACTGCGACTGCGGATCCTTGTGCGAGGACCGGGAATTGGGGAGTGAGTCAGCGTCGCGCATCATGGTGCGCAGCATATGCAGCAGCCAGGTGCCGCGGCCGTAGCTGATGCTTTCATAGCCCTCGTGAAACAGCGACGAGTAGAGCCGTATGCCAAGGGTCACCGGACCGGCATCGCGGGCCTCGTCACCATCTTTATTCTTCGCCAGCAGCTCGCGGCGGTACTCGTTCAGCACATCCTGCACGTCGCGCGACTGATTCTTTTCTATGGCGGCGAGGGCACAATAGTTGGCCAGAGCCTCGACAATCCACTGGTCGCGGTAACTCTTCCATCCGACTAAGTCGCCCCACCACTGGTGAGCCGTCTCGTGCACAGGCATTAAGGAACCGAACAGGATGGAGTCAAAGTCGCTAAGCCGCGCCTGCTGGCGTTCTTGTGCATTGAGGAATACGTAACTGGAAAGAAAAACCAGCGTGGGCCAGCCCTGGCTGGCGCGACCCGGCATCTGTGAGATCGTCAGCGAGCCGTAAGGATAGGGACCCATCTCTTGCGAAAGCTGCTCCACTCCCCTGCTGATTCTTTCCGCCACCATCTGCGCATTGCTGGCGGGAGCCGGTGCGGCTCTGGTCACCACCGCAGCTTCAACCCGCTGCTCACGGGGAAACACCGGAGGCAGCGGCGGGGGAAGAAGAACCGTCTGCTGTGTGGGGAAGCTGCGCTCCATGCCCGGGGCGGCATAAACCTCTACCGCAACCTGGCCAGCCGTGGCCTGGGCATGCGAGTAGTGACCCAGGTTGAAGCCGGCCAGCGGCGTGGGCCTCTCCGCCACCCAATGTGCCACGATCTGCCCTGCAGAATTCTGCTGAGAAACCCGCTTACCGGTGGCTACCAGGGTCCAGTCGCTCGGATAACTGAATTCCAGGTCGTAGTCCGCCATGCTCATGCCGCGGTTTGGGTACCAGATGCCCCGCGCCCCCACATACATCAGGCCGCCGCCGGCATCGGACATCACCGGGCCCGCGTAGGTAAACCGCAAGTGCAAGTCTTGCCCAGCTTTGAGACGTTCCGCAAAAACCACAGCGACGATATCGTTACCCCGTCTTGACAGCTGCGTTCCTTCCAGAGCTTCGTTCTGAAGGAACTCGATTGGCGCTCCCTCGCATTCCACCTTGTTGACTTTCAGGTAGCGCGATAGTTCGAACAAAAGCACGCGATCGCCACCCTTGCGAACCGTCATAGACAGCTGCGCGTCGGCTTCCAGATCGGTCGGCGGTTTGATCTCACTGCGAATCTTATAGGCGGTGACGCGCACACGGTCTCCAGGCTCCTCAACTGGCATACCCGAAACCACAGCTGGCGTGGCACTGCGCGCGGCAGTCTTGGTCGGAGCCGCAGTCTTGCGGCGCTGGCTCAGCACCATCCGCTTCGAGCGCATGGGAAACGCTGTCCACACGTTGTAGTAGGCCAGGCCGTTATCCGAGTGAACCAACTGCCCAACCACGATCTGTTCACCCGCGGTGGTGTCGAAGAAGAGATCGAAGACGCCCAGGCTGGTGCCGGCCAGGCGCGCCCGCAGCATGCGATCACCGGGATCCCGTTGCAGCTTCCCGTCTGCCCCGGTCTTGGCGTTCAGGAACGTCAAAAGCAGACGCAGGGCGTCAGATTCAGCCAGGGTTTGCACGGTCTCGTTCCACTTGCTGACGAATTCCTGCGGCTGCTCCGCCGTGCGCAGATAGGGATCCAGTTCCGCCGCAGTTTCATCGTTGAAACGTAGAAATGCGCTGGTGAATTTCTCTTCCAGGATCGCGGCCTTCGTGAACAAGCCCAGAGAGCGCTTCTCGACCCGATCCGGTGGAACCAGGAGCACTTCCCCTTCGCCCTCAAAAAAAGCCCCAGTGACACGCCCATCCACGGCTTCGGTAAACGCGATAACGCCGTCCTCCAGAGTCATGTGGACGTCTTCGCGGTCGATCGAGGCGCCGCGGATCTTGTATACCTTGGCCGGGTCCAGTCCGATCTGCCGCAGTTGTCTGTACAGGGCCGCCGAGGGACTTGGCGTGCCTCCCGGGTTGCTGGCCATCACCCGCGAACTGCCGATGCGCTGCGCCTCCGGGGGCCAGGGTGACACCGGCTCGGGATAAAGAGCATTCTGCGTGTCCTGCCAGCCCGCGGGCCCAAGCGCCATCGCCCCGCTAACTAGTACCAGAAGTAGCAGACCGCCGGTTACCCAGCTCCCAGGTCCGCGTTTGTTAAAATTTGCCGTTGTGCGCAGGGCTCTCATTCCCTTCTTGTTACTGCTTACGCCTGCCGTCCGGGCAGACACCATCCATCTCAAAAACGGACGCGTCATCGTTGCCGATAGCGCTCAGGAAAAGAACGGACGCATCGAATACCAGATCGGTGACAACACTTATCGTATCCCTAAAATCGTCGTTGAGCGAATTGACAAGGACGGCGAGCCTCTTATCGGCGGCCCCGCGGATCCTGCGGCGCCTGTCTCCGGCGCGCCCCGCCAGGATCTGGGAAGTCCCAAGGCGGCTCCGGATGTGCCTCCGCCTGACGTTGCCTGGGCCGGCGACCTGGGCAAGAAAGTGGTCCGTGATGGAAAAGTGGATCCTTCTGCTCTTTACGAGCTGGAGTCCGCTAAACCCGACATGGCTGGCGCTGCCTACTTCATCGCCGGCCGGTTTGAGCTCGAACACGGCAATCGCGATCAGGCGCGCATGTATTTCGAGCGCGCGTTGGGTTTCCTGCCAGATCATCCGGTGATTCTCACCAACTACGCCGCTCTTCTCATCCAACTGTCGCGCGCCCGGGAAGCGGTCGGTTACGCTGAACGCGCCACCCAGGCGGCGCCGGACTCTGCCGATGCTTATACCATCCTGGGCTACGCCTATTTCAACTCCGACCGCACACGCGATGCGATTCCCGCCTGGGAACACGCCCTGCGGTTGCATCCTGATCCCAAGCTGGAAGCCGTGCTGGCCAAGGCCAGGCGGGAGAAGGCGGCCGAAGCCAGCTTCACGGAGAACGACACCGGCCACTTCACGCTGCGCTACGAAGGTTCCAAGACCAATCCTGAACTGCGCGAGCAAATCATCAATGTGCTGGAGGAAGACTACAGCGATCTCGCCGGCGAACTGGGCATAACGCCCTACCAGAATATTCCGGTCGTGCTCTACACCGAGCAGGCGTTCTTCGATGTAACCCAGGCGCCCACCTGGACAGGCGCGATCAACGACGGCAAGCTGCGCATCCCGGTGCAAGGCGTGAATTCCATCACCCCCGCATTGGCGCGGGTGCTGAAACATGAGCTGGCGCACTCCTTCATCAATCAGGCATCTGGCAGACGCTGCCCACAGTGGTTGAATGAAGGCCTGGCACAGAGCGTCGAGCCCAAGAGTCTGGATTCGCGCGGCCTGCGCTTGGCTTCGCTCTACCGCCGGCAAGTATTCTTGCCCCTGCGGTCGCTGGAAGGATCGTTCATGTCGCTGTCCGCATCGGAAGCGCTCCTGGCTTACGACGAATCCCTGGCCGCGGTGGAATACATCCGCGAGAAGTACGGTATGTCGGATGTCCGCCGGATTCTCGAACGCCTGGGCCAGGGCGCCTCTACCGAGCAGGCGCTGCGGGACGTCCTGCATAACGGCTACGCCCAACTGGATGAGGACCTGGGACACTATCTGGCGGAGAAGTACCCCGCTCAGGGAGACTAGGGCCAGACTGTACGAATTGTGATCGGGTAATCCGTAGAGCGGTCGTCAGCATTCAGCCGTCAGTCGGAATCCCGATAACTGAAAGCAGCTTTCATTAACCTGCCCAGGTCTCGAAAACCTGCCCAGGTCTCGAAAAGCGCGAGACCTGGGGCACCCGGCATGAAGCCCTTGGCGATCACTCAAAAGCTAAATGAGTCAAAGATACTTTATGCTGCGCGGAAGCCCTGGAATCTCGACGCCGTGATTGACATCCTTCGCAACCCCAAATCTCCCTGCGTTCGCTCTGAGGAGAAGCCGGGGGTGCGTCTCGTTGTACCTTATCTCGTTCAACGCAAAACAGGGCGGACTTTGGAGATGTCCAAGGGCAACCGCCCTGCCGACTAATTCTAGTTTCAAGAACCCGGCTATTTCTTCAAAGGTACTGCCAAGAAGCCATGCGCCGGAGTGCTGGCATCCGCAGCGTCATAGTGGTTGCCGACGATCAGGCCAGCGCTGTTGATGCCCCAGACCGAGGTGAATCCTGCGCCAGGGTAGTCGAGACTGGTGAACGTCGCTCCAGCTTGAAGGAACCCGTGCTCGTTACCAGCGGCGTCAACATACACCCCAATAATTTGACCGTTTGCGTTGATGTCGTCCAACTGAGTGTACGTCGCTCCGGCTACCGGAACATCGAAGTTGATGAATTGTCCGTGCTTAGACTCTACGAACCCATGCCCGGCCGTATTGGGACCAGAGTCCCATACGCCCACCAAGTCGCCACGGGCGTTGATGCCATCTACCTGGGTGTCCCCAGAACCGGGGAAGTCCACTTGAGTAAAACTGCCGCCATCCCAGGTAAAACCGTGCGCAGCGACAAGGTCGAAGTTAGCGTCCAGGATATCCCACCACCCGACGACCGTGCCCGATTCGCTGATGCCCCAAGCATAAGTCTCGCTAGCCCCGGGGAAATCGAGCGTCGTCAATACACCCTTTTTCGAGAGCAGGAATCCGTGAAAGAAGCCGTCATCGTCGAAGTAAATTCCCACCACATCGCCACGATCGTTGTTCTTGAACGCTTCACTGCGGTGCGTCCCCAAGACAGTGGTTGGAGCAAGGGGAGTGCATTGACCGTTGCTGATCAGCACGGCATGGGGTGGATTTGGTGAAGTTCCCGCTCTGCCAACGATCTCGCCGTGATTGTTGATGCCGCGGGCTGTGGTGTTTGTGGCTCCGGGACAGTCAATGTTGGTGAACGTGAATTGAGCATAGGCCGCAACAGACAACAACAAAATGCACACGAGTAGGACAACTGTTTTCATATCTTCTTTCATATCTTCCTCTCCAGAGTCACGCTTTCGATTTGCTTGGCCAAGCGTAAGTCACGCCCCGCCTCGAGTTCGCGAGTGACGTTAGGTTTGTCGGCTAATGTCACATTCGCCTGCTCGATGCCTTGCCTGCTTCACTTGAACCGCCTGCTGAGGCGGGAGTTTTACGGCGGGCTCGCCATTGGGTCCATGCAGAAGTGGTGAATTGATGGTGAAGAAGTGGTGAGGCGAGAAGATATTGAATATATGACATTTACGGGGATTTACCGAGAATCGAATGATATACTTCAGCCCCCCCTAGGTGCGCCGCTCCGTGTCATTAGGGTTGATCAAATTCGACGAATTCGTGCTCGATTGCGACCGCTACGAGTTGCTGCGTGACGGACGCCGCCTCAAGCTGGAAAAGCTCCCGATGGAGTTACTGATCCTGCTGGTCGAAAAGGACGGTCATCTGGTCACGCGGCAGGAAATCATAGACCGTCTGTGGGGTACCGCTGTTTTCGTCGACACTGAGCACAGCATAAACACTGCTGTCCGCAAGGTGCGCAATGTCCTGCGCGATGATCCCGGTCAGCCGCGCTTCGTCCAAACCGTTACTGGCAAGGGGTACCGTTTCATAGCTTCTCTAAACGGGATTCATGCGGGGCGAAATAATGGGAATCGGGTTCCGACAGACACGGGCTCATCGAATACCCTCGTCGACCGAACTGCGGAGCAGTCAGACGATGCGGCGGCCGGCCCAGCAATCGCAAGTACACCGCCCAGGGATAGCCGTAGCTCCCCAGCCAGCCGCTTACAGCGCACGGGTCTGCTGCTAACGGGGATGATTGTCATCGCGGTTGTGGTAATAGGACTCAAGGCTCACAACCTGCGTAATCGCTGGTTGGCGCGTGCCAGCAAGCCCCAGATTCATTCCTTGGCCGTCTTACCCCTGCAGAACCTGTCAGGCGATCCGGGGCAGGAATATTTTGTTGACGGAACAACTGAGGAACTGATCACGACACTGGCCCAACTGACTGACCTCCGGGTGACATCGCGAACTTCTGTCATGCAGTTCAAAGGAGTGCAGAAGCCGATACAGGAAATTGCGCGCGTCCTCGATGTCGATGCGGTCGTCGAGGGTTCAATAGCCCGTTCGGCGGACACGATTCGAATTACTGTGCAGTTGATTGATGCACGTGCGGATCGGCATTTATGGGCTGGCGAATACCACAGTTCCTTGAATGATGTGCTGCGCCAGCAGGAGGAGATAGCCCACGATGTTGCGTTGCAAGTATCAACCAAGATCGCTCCAGAGCAAGAAAGGCTGTTAACGGCTGCAAAGCCCGTCAATCCTCAAGCGCACGACCTCTACCTGAGAGCCCGACAGTATGCTGCGGAATGGAACGAGACAGCTATGTTGAAGGCGGTGGAACTTTATCAGGAGGCAATCCGCCTTCAGCCCGACTATGCCGCGGCGTATGTTGGTCTGGCTGACGCCCATAGTCTATTTGGAACCTGGGGATGCCAGGAGGCGGAGGGCGAGTGGCCGCATGTGCGCGAGGCAGCTGCGAAAGCTTTGAGTTTCGACAGTTCGGTACCCGGTGCACATGAGCAGCTAGCTTGGGTGAAACATATTTACGATTGGGACACGTCTGGCGCCGCAGAGGAATTTCAAGAGGCATTGAAAACCGATCGAGGCAATGCCGGCACGCATATGAAATACGGGCTTTTCCTCGCACAGATTGGTCGGGTTGAGGAGGGCCTTGCAGAAGCCCAGTTAGCAGAAGAGTTGGACCCACTCTCAAGTCGAATCAGCGGGACCGAAGAGAAAATGTTCATGATTGCAAGACGCTACGACGACGTATTCAAGCAGGCGAAACGAACCCGGGAGCTTTATCCGGATAATTACGTTACCGCGCTTCATGTGTCCGAAACGTATCAACTCCTGGGCCGGTACGCGGAGGCGATTGACGAGCTTGAGGCGCATCCTGAGCCTGGCGCTATGACCCAAGAGCAAGCTAAAGTTTTCGCCAGAAAGTTACGGACTGCGCTACGCAGCCAAGGTCCCAAAGGATACTGGGGCGCATTGCTGCGAGACCGCCTGGACACCCAGGCGGATGACCATTGTCTCTTGGGATACGCATATTTCAGGACGGGAGACTTCGAAAATGGCTACCGCCAGCTGGAACTGGCTATCAAAGGGCGGGACAGAAATCTGCGTCAAATGAAGACGCATCCGATGTGGGACTTCGTGCGCGATAGCGCCCGTTTTCAACAGATATTGCGCGAGGTGGGGTTTTAGTGGCGCCTGGCCCACTCAAGCCCTCTTTTGGCTTGAGTGGGGCAGTTCCACCGCTAAGCAAAGTCTGCCCGCCGCCTGCCCCATTCTCCCACCGGACTTGTCAAGCCCCCTCGCACGACTATTTACCTCCATCCCCTTGACCCGCAGGCACATATATCCCTGCGCTCAATGTCCCAATTACTCCTTTCAATTCGCTACACTGGATATAGACGATCCAGAACAAAATTACTGCTTCCGCTGTCGTCCACGGCGACACGCCGGCAGACATAACCGCTTTGTAATGCGGTATTTACCTGGAAATTCACCGGAACGATGCAACTCATTGATAACAAAGCTGTTTACATGAAATCGCTAACTCCTTTGTTATCCGGTATGTACCTCTAAGTCCTTTGTTTGCCGGTTCAGCTCCAAAAAAACAAATAAGGAAGACGCACCATGACCGACCAGCAATCCGCCTTCGGCGCGCGCCGCTGCGCCCACATCTTCGCCAGCGGCGCGCAATGTCTTAACCCCGTCCAGCGCGGCCAGAACTATTGCCATTTCCATGCCCAGTCTCGCCAGCCGGAAAACACGCCTGGCCACGGACACTATGAACCGCCTACGCTCGAGACCCCCCACGACATCCAACTCGCTCTGGTCGAGCTCACTCGCGCCGTTCTCAACAATCAGATGGACTACAAACGTTGTCGTCTCGCCCTCGACGCCTACAAGCTCGCCCTGCTTAATCTCCGCTCCTTCAAATTGGTGACCGTTCCCCATCCCCTGGCCGAAGCCACCCCGGCTTTTCTGAAGCAGTACCACGAGAGCGTCAGGGCCACCGCTCCCGACCTTCCCCCGCCGCAGACACCCCAACTCGCTGATGCCAGTGACGAGCCACCTGCCCTCCCCAGCACCGAGCCTTCAGAACTGCCAGTTTGATAGAACAGCCGGACCGCTCCCTCCATGTTAGAAACAGCGAGGAAGCCCCTCAATCGTTTGACGGGGGAGGTATCCTTCGGGAAAAATTGTCGACCCCCCTCGCCGCTTTTTGGGTACGGGTTAATAGCATCGTCTCACGTTCCTGAATTTACCGACGGTCTCAGCTTCTCAATAAAAATAACACTGTGTCATTTTTCTTGACAACCCTTAGTGAGTTCGTTTATGTTCCGTGTCGGATAGTCGTTACGGCTATTCGGCAGGTTCTTTGAAAAAACTGTTCCTTCGCAGATAACGCTTCCATGATTGAGTCGTTCGTCAGATGACGACTGACGTAAAGCGGTGAGCATGAGCGATGCTCGTCGCGACGGGGAAGTTAAGCCGTCAGTTCCGACGCTGCTCCTGTGTACTCCAAGAGTAACGGAGTGCATTAGCGTGGCG
>DASPRM010000055.1 GCA_035624455.1 Terriglobales bacterium | reverse complement strand
GAGTAATCCAGGTAAAAGGGGATGAAAATGCTGGACTGCAATAACCTATGTCGCCTTTTAGATGTTTGGCATCTGTACGTCTCGGTGACGAACATCATTAGAGGGAGAGCCCCCACGGGACAGGAATTCGTGTTTCCAGTTTGCAGGAACACGAGTGGCCCTCCGCGCACGATCGTTGCAGCAATTTGTAGTCTCGTTGGCGAGCAAACTGATGTCATGTCTCGACGGGCAACAAGGGGATTTCTCGGAGTGGATCGCAGGTGTATTCCATGATCATCGTCTGGCGTCCGACGTTCGTAAAGTCGAGCGATATCGGCTCGGCCATCTGAGCAGGCTACAGATTTTCTCGCTGATCAAAGCAAGAATGAATTGCAGGAGAGAATCCATAATCAGCATATTTGGCTCCTTCCTCCCGAGCCTTGGTTTTGAGGTTGCCATCCACCAAGTCTACTCAGGGTGGGAGCCTAGATCTAACCAACTCGAGCTTTGCGCAGCCCTTCTGGCGAACATGCTTGTGTGATGGGGTTCGTTGACTCGGTGCTGCCTCAGACCTACGATTTTGAAAGAGGGTGAGGGGAAGGAGTGTCTTCCCCCCGATGGCATATCGCACGCTTGACGTGGTCGGCCAGAGGTTAAGCCACTACCGCGTCATTGAGAAGATCGGCGCCGGAGGCATGGGAGAAGTCTATCGCGCCCACGATGAGCATCTCGACCGCGATGCTGCCATTAAGATTTTGCCCCCTAAGACCTTTACAGACCAGTCCGCACGGAAACGTTTCCACACCGAAGCCTTAACTCTCTCAAAGTTGAACCACCCCGGCATCGCTACAGTCTACGACTTCGACAGCCAGGAGGGCGTGGACTTCCTGGTCATGGAGTACGTTCCTGGAACAACCCTCAGCGAGAAATTGGCAGCGGGACCAATGCCGGAGAGGGAAGTAGCTCGCCTGGGTACACAACTGGCCGACGGACTGGCCGCTGCTCACGAACAAGCTGTGATTCATCGTGACTTGAAACCTGGGAACTTGCGGCTCACCCCGGACGGGAGGCTGAAGATTCTCGACTTCGGGCTGGCCAGGCTGGTACAGCCGGTGAGCGGAGACGCCCAAACCGAAACGGTAACGCAGACACGCACGATCGCAGGGACAGTGCCGTACATGGCCCCGGAACAGTTAAGAGGCGAGAAAGTGGACGCCCGCAGCGATATCTGGGCAGCCGGCATTGTGCTATACGAAATGGCGACCGGGAGGCTTCCTTTTGAGGGCAAGACCTCACCTGCGGTGGCAGACCAGATTCTTCACGCCCAGGCTGTCTCGCCGCAGCGCCTGCAGCCACGGCTTTCGTCGCGTCTGGCAGACATTATTCTGAAGTGTCTGGAGAAGGACGCAGAGAACCGCTATCAATCAGCGAAGGAATTGCAAGTGGACCTGCGGCGGCTGATCTTGCCCACCTCCGCCGTGAGCGTCGCCGCCGGCGCGGTTCGCAAGCGCCCTCGTTCGAAACGCATCCGGTCTGTCGCCGTGCTGCCGCTTACCAATTTTTCCCGCGATCCCGAGCAGGAATTCTTCGCCGACGGCATGACTGAGGCTCTGATCTGTGATCTGGCGAAACTCCGTGGCGTGAAGATAACCTCTCGTACCTCGGTGATGCGCTACAAGGGAAGCGAAACACCGCTGCCACGGATTGCCGAGGAACTAAACGTTGACGCCGTGGTGGAAGGGTCGGTTCTGCGGGTCGGACCCCGCGTCCGCATTACGGCCCAACTCATCCAAGCTGCCACCGATACCCACGTGTGGGCGGAGAGCTACGACAGAGATTTTGCGGATGTGCTCCTGGTGCAAAGTGAGATCGCGCGCGCCATCGCTCGCGAGATCCAGGTGGCAATTACGTCCGAGGAAGCCAAGCGCTTAAGCCGCGCACGCCGCGTCAATCCGGAGGCCTATGAGGCCTATCTGAAGGGCCGCTTTCACTGGTACAAACTGTCGCGGGAACATCTGGACACAGCGTTGCGGTATTTTCAGGCCAGCCTGGAGAAAGACCCCAGCGACCCCTTGGCCTACGTGGGCATCGCTGCTGTGTGGTGTTCCCGCGGCGATTGTGGACTTGTACCACCCCTTGAGGCATTTCCGAAGGCAAAGGCCGCCGCTCTGAAGGCGATTGAGCTGGATGATTCGCTGGCGGAAGCGCACATGAGCATGGGCATGGTTCGAGCTGCGGAATGGAACTGGGATGAAGCGGTGAAGGAATACAAGTGTGCATCCGAACTCACTCCCAACTCGGCCGAGGCGCATTTCTTCCTAGCGGATTTGCTGATCTCGCGGGGACATCCAGAGGAATGGAAGGCGCACGTTGAGTGTGCTCTAGAACTGGATCCGCTCAACTTCTTTTTTCAGTGTTTCTATGGTTGGCACTTGCTCTATTTGTGCCGTTATGACGAAGCAATCGCAGAACTCCGGAAGGCGCTCAGCAGTGAGCCGAATCTTCCGGCTGCCCATTTACGTCTATGGGGAGCCTTCTACCAAAAGGGGCTACAAGAAGACGCAATGGCGGCAGCGAAAAAGTTCTTTGAGACGTTGGGGGACAAAGGCGTTGTAGAAGCCCTGCAATGCGGCTACAGTGCCGCCGGGTATTCGGGGGCAATGCGTTTGGCGGCGGAGACGCTGACCGAGCGGTCCCATTCCAGCTATGTTCAACCCACGCAGGTTGCCCGCCTCT
>DASPRM010000054.1 GCA_035624455.1 Terriglobales bacterium | reverse complement strand
TAGCACGCTGGTTCGATCACCTGCCGTACCAACTCTACGCCACTTACGATTTCTGGCATACCAGCCCAAACTTCTTCCTGATCCGCGTGGGCCTGCTTCTGATCATCTTAGGTGCCAGTTATGCCTGGTGCCAGTGGGGCGGGGGTCAGCGGGGTTTCAGCCCGCTCGTTCAACTGGGCCAGACTTCGTTGCTGGTCTACTGGGTACACATCGAATTGGTTTACGGACGATTCTCGATCCTGCCCAAGCACGGCCAGAACATTGCGGGTGCCTCCTATGGTCTTTTCGTGATCTGCTTGATGATGTTGGCGCTCTCCGTTCTGCGCACGAGGACTAGGGGCCGAGGTGCGGAACTCTGGGGACGGCTTCGCACACGCATGGCGTGAACACTCAATTTGTCGCCTCCAGGTTTTCCTCTCTGACTTTATGTCTCCGTGGCCTCACGTCAATTTCCGCCCTCTCCCGGATGGTCAGAGCTGAATAGGCCCACCGGTTCGCCAGCCTCTGCTCCCGGCGCGTAGTCCAAGACAACACAGTAACCTACCAGTCTGGCGCCCAGCGCGCGGTTATCCCGAATTCGCTTTCCACCTGGCCCACAACGCACAGATTCTTTCGCTGATGCTCCGGTTAACCTGCCGGAGATGGCATTCCATCACCCATAGGGCCCGTTGTAAGCGGTGCGCGACTTTTCCGACATTTACGAGGATCGGTGAAATCCGCATGATGTCGTAGTTCCCGCCCCGCCGCTCGCGGGTAAAACCTTCGCTTGTGCGGAAATCAAGGACGGTGAGGAACAGAACTATTGCATACGCCTTTCGGCAATCAGACCTCATCTTGGTAAGGGGAGATCACCGGGGGCGGATCCGAGGCCGTGGACCCGCCGAAACCAGGTCCCACCGAGGCAACGGCCACAGCAGCCAATGTGCCCATATACAGCGGCACTGGCTGAATTGGCCAGGCGACGAACTGCCCTACCAACTGAATTGCGAAGAAGATCACCGGCGCTGCCGCGAGAAGCCAAAGCAGGGCTCGGTTCAGGAGCTTCTTTACGCTCTGTGCAGAGGACAGTTCTTGACTTGCGAAGCACCACAGTACCAACCCTGCAGGCATGGCCACAACCCAATCGTGCATATAGAGGTGGGGGGAACTCAATATTCCAAACAAGATTGCAATTGCATAGCGCACGTCCCCTGCCAGCCCTGGTAAAGAGCAAGGCTGGAAATGGCTCGCTGACCGCGGATAGCAAACGACAACCACCAGCAGCATGGAAATCACCGTCAGCGCCAACAGAACCGCCCAGGAGGCCGCGCCATTCTCCGTCTTGCATAGCGACCAGACCAGTCCCCGCCAGTTCTGCATAGCCTCCGGATAGAGCGAGAGTGCCGCGCCACCCCGGTTATACTCCCCCAGAAAACGCAAATACGCGGTGAACCAAACCCCAATCCCTGCGATCGAGATACCCAACAAACCCATCAGCGCAATGACGAACGCCAACACCGTCCGCCAGCGCCGCCAGATCACGAACACGAGTACAGGAAATAGGATCAATTGCGGCTTCAAGAGTCCTGCGGACAACCACCAGCCTGCCCTCCATTCATGGCCCGAACGGAGGGCGAGCAGAGCCTGAACAATTGCCAAAGTTGGGAGGATGCCCAATTGGCCGTGAAACAGCGTCAGTTGCAGGGGCATCCAGGCGAAGAAGGTCACGAAAACAGCGATACGTTGCGGCAGGCTAGGAGCAAACCAACGTGCGAGCCGGGTGGCTAACCAGACAGCGATCGCCAAATTTAGCGCTACCCAAATCAGGAAAGCAGTACGGAACGGAAGATAACCCAGAGGTTGGAGCACTTGCGCGACGTATGCAGGATAGATAAAGGGCATGAGCGTGCCCCGATGATAGGGTGAAATAGCTGCGGCCATCAGCGTGCGCTGGACTTGCAGGTCGTAGAGCTTGCCGCCGCTGCCCATTGCGACAGCGCGTGCTCCCACATAAATCCCCAAAAAGTCGCGGGCATAGCCGAACCCCACTACGCTTGTTTGCCGCAGCAAGTAGGCGCCCCAGAACCATGCCGCCAGAGCCAGCAGCAGCGCTTGTGACCCGAAAAACCATCTCTTGAACCACGGCGATGGAAAAGCAGATGAGCCTGGCAGACTCTGCAGTTGTATATCGGAGAGTCGCGGCATAGATTGCTTGATCAGATTGAACTTGACATGTGGTGAAAAACCTGGCCGATCGCGTTCTGTACGAGCCTCAACGCGATTCCCCACTGCTGGCGCGCATGCGCTTCGTCTGAGCCATAGCCGAACAAGTAAAAAGTGAGGTAAAACCCCTGCCGTACATCCTGGCCGTGTTCAAAGCAAGCTCGCCGCACCATGAATTCCGCCTGCGCCGGAATCTCCGGGACACCGCGCAAGAGTTCCGTCAACCGCTTGGCCAGTTTTTCATGAGCGGCAAAGGAAAATCGTCGGTTCCCACCCAGAACCAGGTCCACGTAGGAACCGAATTTTCGCTCGGCCGCGAAAATGTCTTCGTCCGCATCCATCTCGGCGGAGAACCAAGCATCGCACTTGGCGCTTTCCAGTTGACTTGTCGGAGCATTGATGGCGGCAAGAAACTCGCCCAGCTCCGGGACACGCACGACTTCTGCAATTTCAGCCACCAACTCCGGATGCCGCTTGAGATCGTAATGGCGCGGTCCAGCATCGGGCGCGGACCAGGGTAACTGGAGAACGGGATCGTCCCGGCCGAGTTCCACGGCATAGTCAGCCTGCACAAAAGCTCTCCATGGGGATGATTGCCCGTCCTGTACTTCCGGCTACCTCGCGGGCGCTGGCTGCGGAGCCGGAGTCCCGAAATTCACCTTAGGGACTTCGCGCGACCCTTCCGCGGCTTTGAAGTAAGCATCATTGGGTTTGAACCCTGCCCACCCGGCATAGACGTTGTTGGGAAATTTCTGGATATACGTGTTGTAGTCCTGCAGCGTGTCGTTGTAGCGCTTGCGCTCCACTGCAATGCGATTCTCGGTCCCGGCCAACTCGTCCTGCAGGCGCATGAAGTTCTCGTTCGACTTTAGTTGCGGATAATTCTCCACCAGCACCAGGAGTCGGCCGAGGGCGCCATCGAGTTGGTTGTTGGCCGCGATCTTATCTGCCGGCGTCCCGGCTCAGAGTAGAGCGGAACGAGCCTTGGCCATGTCTCCGAAGACGGTCTGCTCCTGGGTCGCGTAGCCCTTCACTGTCTCGACCAGGTTCGGAATGAGATCGGCGCGCCGTTGCAGCACGATGTCCACCTGCGACCATGCCGCTCTTACTGCCTCGTTCTTGGTCACCAGCGTATTGCGCACGCCGACGTATTGCCCGAAGGCAACCAACGCAATCAGCGCGAGGATAATAATCACGATCAAACCTTTACCCATATCGCTCTCCTCAGAGAAGAATTTCCGGTCTCACCACTTGGGGGTGTCCAGCATCTTATCGATTGCCTCGGTCACTTCTTCTACCGCTGCCAGGTAACGCGTGGCTTCCTGTTCAACATCGAACTGTTTCGGTGCGGCCCGGCGTTCCCGGATATCGAGCACGTGCTCGATGGGGGAGGCGTCCAAGGCCAGGCTCGCGGCCAGCACCTTGATGGCCTCCCTCTTCGTCGGCGGCACCGGCAACCCCTGCGCAATCACGGCGTGCCGGAACAGTGTAGCGAACGCCGGCAGCGAACGCAGCAGTAGGTCCCACATCCGCGCCTTGTTCCCGGCGGCCAGCAGCAGCCGCTGGCGCAGCAAGATCAATTTCTCCCGCAGTTCGTACTCCAGCTGCGCGCGGTGGAGGTGCATAGGGATGTCCAGCGTGGCCACCACGTCAGGGCCGAAGAGCACGCGGTGCTGGCGACGAATATCCATCAGTTCGATAACGAACACGTCCGCCGAGTGCAACAGCTCCTCCTGCGTGATGATCAGCGGTGTCGGGTGGCCCTGTTTCGTCCACCATTCCACCGCTGGAGCCAGTGTTTGTAGCTTGGGCAAAGCGGTCTCGTGTACCGTGCACAACAGGTTCAAGTTGGAAAATTCCGGGTCGTAGTCCCCCGTGACCGCCGAGCCGTAGAGGATCACGCTCTGCAGGTTCGTCCCTCCGGCCTGCTGCAGCCGTTTCAGGAATTCATTGAGAAGCTTCTCCGGAACTGCGCTCTCGGTCGCCATTTGAGTGCCTCACTGGTTACCAACTGCCACCTGCGCCACCACCGCCCGTGCTGCCACCGCCGAATCCTCCAAAGCCCCCGCCGCCGCCCCCGAAGCCGCCACCGCCCCCGCCACCGCCGTAGGAGCCGCCACCGCGAGAGCCACCGCCGAACAACAACATGTAGAACAGTAGGTGGCGCAAAGGCGGAACC